>DATDEH010000073.1 GCA_036523395.1 Candidatus Limnocylindria bacterium
CGCCCGAGGAGAAGGGTCTCGTGCACCGCACCTTCCGCAACGAGCACATCCCGCACGAGACGCTCGGGCTGGGACTCGATCCGCCCGACGCGTACGACGTCGCCGCCTTCCGCTCGGATCACCGGCTCGATGGCGATCTGATCCTCTATCTCGGCCAGGTGAGCGAGGGCAAGGGCTGCGGCGAGCTCCTCGCCGCATGGACCGCGTACCGCGAACGTCCGAGCGCGCGGCCCGCGACGCTCGTGCTCGCGGGAACGGTGCGCATGGAGCTGCCCGAGCGCCCCGATGTCGTCGCGCTCGGTCGGATCCCCGACGCGCAGAAGTACGCGGCGCTCGCAGCGGCCGACGCGCTGGTGTTGCCGTCGCGGTTCGAGAGCCTCGGCATCGTCCTCCTCGAGGCCTGGCAGGTGGGGACGCCGGTCGTCGTGCGCGCGGACAACCCCGTGACCGCCGGCCAGGTCGCGCGCTCGGGCGGCGGCGTGACATACCGAGACGCGGACGGCTTCGGTGACGCCCTCGACCGCGCGATCGCGGCGCGCGCCGCGCTCGGCGCCGCCGGCCGCGCGTGGGTGGAGCGCGAGTCGTCATGGGAGGCGTTCGACGCGCGACTTGCGCAGCTCGTCGCGCTGACCGCGCAGTGACGAACCCGAGCCTGATGGTCGTCGTGCAACGCTATGGCGACGTTGGCGGTGGCGGCGCGGAGGTGCACGCAAGAGAGGTCGTCCAGCGCCTCCGGCCTCATTTCAACGTCGAGGTGGCCACGACGACGGCGCGCGACTACTGGACCTGGGCGAACGAGTTCACCGCTGGCCTCACCGCGGTCGACGGCGTGCCGGTGCACCGCTTCGCGGTCGAGCGTGGACGGTCGCGCGACTTCCGGCTCCGCGAGCGGCGCGCGTTCTCACGGACGCACACGCTCGCCGATGAACGCGCGTTCGTCGAGGCGCAGGGACCGGTCGCGCCCGACCTGCTCGAGCACGTGAACAAGCGCGGCCGCCAGGTCGACCACGTGCTCTTCTTCACCTACATCTACTACCCGACGGTGCTGGGGCTTCCGCTCGCGCCGGAGCGCGCGGTCCTCGTGCCGACGGCCCACGATGAGCCCGCGATCCGGCTCGCGATCTACAAGCCGGTGTTCTGCGCGCCGCGCGCGATCGCGTACAACACCGCTGAGGAGCGCGCGATGGTGCACCGGCTCTTCCAGAACGAGCGCGTGCCGAACGAGGTCGTCGGCGTCGGCGTCGACGTGCCGGCGGAACCGTCCGCGGACCGGTTCCGCCAGCGCTACGCCATCGAGGGTCCGTACTTCCTGTACGTCGGCCGCATCGTCGAGAGCAAGCAGTGCGGGCAGCTGTTCGATGCGTTCGCGCGCTGGCAGGACTCACGCGGCACGCGCGCGACGCTCGTGCTCATGGGCCACCGCGAGATGCCTGTGCCCGATCGTCCGGACATCCGGCTTCTCGGCCGCACCTCGGACGAGGACAAGTTCGACGCGCTCGCGGGTTGCGTGGCGCTCGTGCAGCCGAGCCTGCTCGAGTCGCTC
>DATDEH010000074.1 GCA_036523395.1 Candidatus Limnocylindria bacterium
TCCGAAACTGAACCGACGTCGCCCGTCAGACCGCTGATCAGATGAGTCAGTATTGCGCCGAAAACGCGCCTCAGATAAGCGGCCGAACGAAGAAGCGAGGCGGGCAGCAGGCCCAGCCTCACTCCCCGTCGGGTGGAATGGGCTTCGTCTCGCCTTCCAACTCGACATCGCGCAGAAATTGGTCGACATCGAGGTCTCCGAAGAAAACTCGGAGCTCATTGATGTTCTCGATGAGCGTCCAGCGCGAAACGTCACGCGCCGACTTCAGATCGGCCAGTCCATCTGGGCCAGCAGGAGCGGACCGGCACTCCGAGTCTGATCTCCTGGAATCGCCGGTCGCGGTCCTGCCGGCCGATCCGGTCTGTCCAACACAACGCCGCGCCCCGCTCGTCGGCCCCTCCTCGAGGCGCAGCCGGCTACTTGACTGGCTTCTTGGGAGCTTCCCCAACAGCCGTCGAGGAGTCTTTCCACCCCTTGGCCTGATCGATCCAGTCCTGAGCAATCTTCTCGGAGAGTCCGACAACCTTGCCGTGCCGTTCCTCGATCATCTTCACAAGCGAGTCAGCGCGACGCTTCGAAAGCTCCTTGATCGAGTCGACCCCGATCTTTTCCAGCATCTCGGTGTGCTTGGGCCCGATCCCCTTGAGCTTCCATAGATCGTTCTCCATGCCCGGCATAGCCACTCCTCCGCACTGTTTTCCGCCTGGCGCGGTCGCGCCAGACAATAACGCGGCGGTCGGATGGCTGTTGGCGCCGCTGTCGCAGCCGACACACGGTGCGGCGACGCCTCGTCGCGAGCTGAGGACGACCGATGCCGACGATCACGTCGACGGTGACGCTCACGAGCATCAGGTCTCGCCGGCTACACCCGGCGAAGTGTGAAGAACATACTCACGCCCAGCAATACCGCGCCGGCCGTGGGAATGGCACCGATCTCTGCACCGAACGATTCCGTGCTTGTGATCGGGCGGGTCTTCGTTGCGAGCGACAGCGACCTCGCGACCGCCGACGCGCTTTCGATACAGATTCAGGTCGCCTCACCCACGATTCGGCAACTCAGCCAGTAACCCTCGCTGCCGCGCATCGTCTGGATGACCGGATCGCTCATGGCGGCGGTTCCCGATGTCGTGTGCGCGGTGAAGTTTCGCAAGGCGACGAACCCGTGGGGCGTGCCCTTCCATCCCGAGGTAGCGTGCCTTCGTGACACGGACGCTCGAGGTCATCCTCGACGGCGGGAGGTTCTTCGAAGCACCCCGTTGGCACGACGGGCGGTGGTACGTAAGTGACTTCGGGCGCCATGTCGTCCAGGCCCTGGACGAACAGGGCGCGGCTGCCGTCGTCCTCGACGTACCGGAGCAGCCGTCGGGTCTGGGATGGCTTCCCGACGGTTCGCTTCTGGTCGTCTCGATGAAAGACCACTGCGTCATTCGGCGCTGGCACGATGGGCGCGTGACCACTCATGCCGACGTGTCGCGCCTCTGCGGTGGGTTCCTCAACGACATGGTCGTCGACAGCTCTGGCCGTGCGTACGTCGGGAACTTCGGCTTCGCCCTGGATCGGAAGTCCCGACCCGCGCCGACCGTGTTGGTCCGAGTTGACCTCGATGGCTCGTCGTCGGTGGTCGCTGATGATCTGCTTTTCCCGAACGGCATGGTCATCAACGCGGACGGAAGGACGCTCGCCGTCGGTGAGACGTTCAGGAATCGCTACACCGCGTTCACGATCGCGACGGATGGATCATTGACCGATCGCAGGTTATGGGCAGATCTCGCCTCCGCTGGGGACCCGCCGCCGATCCGCCCCGATGGGTGTGCTCTCGATGCAGAGGGCCACATCTGGTCCGCGGATGCGGGATCGGGTCGTTGTTACCGCATCGCGCCGGGCGGCGCGATCGTCGATCGCGTCGACCCGCCCGCCGGTCTGCGCTTCTTCGCGTGCATGCTCGGTAGCGCCGATGGCCGCACGCTACTGGGCTGCGCCGCCCGCGGCTACTACGAGGCGATCGAGTCGGAGAGTTGCGATGCGGTGCTCGCCATAACGAGGGTTGACGTGCCGCACAGCGGACTGCCGTAGCACAGCGCGCAGACATTTCATCGAGCGCGGACCTCGGTGGTACGGTAGCGACCGGCGGTTGAGGTTGAGCACCGGGATCGCGACCGAGCGGCCTTGGTTTCGGCACTACGACCCCGGCGTGCCGCGCACGCTCGTCTATCCCGCCGTTCCGCTCCAGCAGTTCCTCACCGACACCGCCGCGAACCACCCGCTCGCGGTCGCGACGATCTTCGGCGCCGTCGTAGCGCATCGGCTCGTCGAGGCATCGCTCACGTACGCGGAGCTCGATCGGCTCGCCGATCGTTTTGCCGCCGGGCTCCAAGCGCTCGGTGTTCGCAAGGGCGATCGTGTCGCGCTGCTCTTGCCCAACTGTCCGCAGTTCGTGATCGCCTTCTACGGCGCGTTGCGCGCGGGCGCGGTGGTGGTGCCGTGCAACCCGCTGTACACCGCACCCGAGCTACGCCGGCAGCTTGCCGACTCCGGGGCCGAGACGCTCGTCGCGCTCTCGCGACTCCACGCTGTCGCGCGGGCTGCGCGCGACGGGACGGGCGCCCGAAACGTGATCCTGACCAACATAAAGGAGCAGTTCCCGCCGCTCCTCCGAATACTGTTCACGGTCGCGCGCGAGCGCCGCGAGGGGCATCGCACGGCGATCGACCGCGCCGCGGGCGAGCACTCCTTCCAAGACCTCCTACGTGACGGTCCCGCCCTTCGGCCGGTGGAGGTCCGCCCCGAGGACACCGCGATCCTCCAGTACACGGGTGGCACGACCGGCGTGCCGAAGGGCGCCGTGCTGTCGCATCGCGCGCTCGTCGCGAACGTGCGGCAGTCGCGTTCGTGGAACCCGACGCTCGTGGAGGGGCGTGAGCGGGGGGTTGACGTCATGCCGCTCTTCCACGTCTACGGCCTCACCGTGATCATGGGCGTCTCGGTCGCGACCGGCACCGCGATGGTGCTGATCCCGCGCTTCGATCTCGAGCACGTGCTGCTCGCGATCCAAAGGCACCGCCCGCGTTCGTTCGCCGGCGCGCCGCGGATCTACGTCGCGGCCGCGAGCGCGCCCGACCTCGCTCGATACGATCTTCGCTCGGTGGAGGTGTTCGGGTCGGGGTCCGCGCCGCTCCCGGTTGAGGTGCAGACGAAGTTCGAGCAGCTGGCCGGCGGCGGACGGGTGCTCGAAGGCTACGGACTGACGGAGGCGGCACCCGTCACGCACACGACCCCACGCAAGGGGCAGCGCAAGCTCGGCTCGATCGGCGTGCCGATCCCCGACGTCGACGCGAAGATCGTCGACCTCGAGACGGGAATGCGAGATCTTCCGGTCGGAGAGGCAGGCGAGCTGGTGGTGCGTGGTCCGAACCTGATGGACGGCTACTACAGGCGACCGGATGAGACTGCGCTCGCCCTGCGCGACGGATGGCTCTACACGGGAGACGTCGCGCGCATGGACGAGGACGGCTACTTCTACATCGTCGACCGCAAGAAGGAGCTCATCATCGTCTCGGGATACAACGTCTATCCGCGGGAGGTCGAGGAGGCGCTCTACGCGCATCCGGCGGTGCTCGAGGCCGCCGCGATCGGCATCCCCCACCCCGAGCGCGGCGAGGTCGTGAAGGCCTTCATCGTGCTGCGCGCCGGGGCATCGGCGACGGCGGACGAGCTGCGCTCACACTGTGCGTCATCGCTCGCGCGCTTCAAAATCCCGGCCGAGATCGAATTCCGTTCCGACCTGCCGAAGAGCATGGTCGGCAAAGTGCTGCGGAGCGCCCTGGCCGAGGAGGAGCGCACGGCCCGCGTCGCGAGAGAAACGTCAGGGAGGCAGCGTTGACGATCGACGAGGTTGGACGGATCTGCGTGGTCGGGGCCGGCCTCATGGGACGCCAGATCGCGCTGAACGCGGCGCACCACGGATACGACGTGCGGCTCCACGACGCGAGCGCCGACCAGCTGCGGGCCGCGGAGCGCTGGACCGACGATTACATCGCATCGCGGATCGAGAAGGGCCGCTGGACGAAGGACGAGGCCGCCGCGACGCGGACGCGGCTCGCGTTCGCCGGAAGCCTCCCAGAGGCCGCGCTGGACGCGGACCTCGCTATCGAAGCGGTCGTCGAGGACGTCGCGGTGAAACGCACGGTCTTCGCCGAGCTCGACCGCCTCTGCCCGCCGCGAGCGATCCTCGCGACGAACTCCTCCACCTTCGTCTCGAGCCTGGTCGCGGACGCGACGAAGCGGCCGTCGCAGGTCGCGAACCTCCACTACTTCAATCCCGCGATGGTCATGGAGGTGGTCGAGATCGTGCAGGGTCCGCACACGTCGGCCGAGACGGCGACGCTGTTGGTGGAGTTCGCGAAGCGCGTGGGGAAGCGGCCGATCTTGATGAAGAAGGAGATCGAGGGGTTCATCGCGAATCGGCTGCTCCGGGCCCTCGGCCGCGAAGCGACCTTCCTTGTCGATGAGGGCTATGCGTCCTTCGAGGAGGTCGACCTCGCCGCGGAGAAGGCGCTCGGCCATCCGCTCGGACCGTTCCGCCTCATGGATCTCACCGGCATCGACCTCGCGTTCATGATCCGCTCGGCGATCTACGAGTCGTCGGGCCGCGAGGAGGATCGCCCGCCGCGCTGCATCGAGGAGCGCTACCGCGCGGGCCACTACGGCCGGAAGACCGGTCGTGGCTTCTACCGGTACGAGTGAACGACCCTCAGCGGTAGCGCTCGAGAAAGCGTGGACTCGCGACGCGCAGCTTGTCGGCGACCGTCGCCAGGAGATGCGCCAGCGTGCCCTCGGGAGCGTCGCCCGCGCGGATGCGCCGCACGAGCTCGCGGTTGAGGTCGACCGCCAGGCGACGCAGCTCAAGGGGGTCGTCCGGCAGCGGGTCCGTGCGGTCCAGCAGCCTCGTGAGAGAGCTGACCTCTCGCCGCACCAGCTGCGCCCCGATCGCGATCTCGCGCTCGAGTATGCCGAGACCGTTCGCGGCGACGAGGGTCCGGAACCGAAGCCGCGGATCGTCGATCTGCGGGAGCACCTCGGTCTCGATGAACTCGCGCACCGCCTCGGCAAGCTCCGCGGCGTGCGGGCGGTCCTGCATCAGCCGGCCCGCTCGAGGAGATGGAGCAGCTCGAACTCCATCTCGGCGGCGAGCCGCCCGAGCACGGCGAGCTCGACGCTCCGCTGCTGTCCCGAGAGGTGGCGGTGCGACTGGGTGAGCGCGCCGATCGCCCACTTCAGATTGCCCACGATCTCCCAGTAGTCGAGCGACGCGAGCGTGAGGTGCCGGCCGGTGAGCGTGTTGTAGCGCTCGAGATACGGCTCGACCTCGCCGATGCCGCCCAGGCGCAGGTGATCGATGCCGAAGCGCCACGCCCGCACCAGCGGCCAGGCGACGTCTTCCGCCGGGTCGCCGCGGTGCCCGAACTCCCAATCGAGCACGTGGCCGAGGCCCGCCTGGGTGACCGCGAGGTTGCCCACGCGCAGGTCACCATGGAGGACGACTGTTTCGCTCCGCGCCGGCGCCCGTCGTCCCGCCCACGCGAGCCCGAGCTCGATCGCCGGGTGCGCATCCCCGAGGCGGTCGACCTCCTTCGTGAGCCGGCCGACGACGTCACGTGCTCCGACGGCGCCAAGAAAAGGCACGCGGTCGGCCGGGATCGCGTGGATCTTCGCGAGCTCTTCGGCCATCTGCGCCGGCAGCGCCGCGCGCGCACCGACCAGCTCGGGCCGCTGCACGATCCGCCGCCCGATCGTCTCGCCCGACACGCGCTCGCTGACGAACGCGGCCCGACCCGCGATCTCCCCGAGATAGCCGTACGGCTTCGGGACCCGCACGCCGGACGCGAACGCGACCTCGAGCAGGCGGTGCTCGTCCTCGAGCGTCAGCGTCTCCTGATGGATGACGCCGCCGCCGGCGCGCCGCACCAGGAGCTCGCGCATCCCCTGCGGCGTGCGCAGGTCGAGGGCCCAGGCCTCCTTCGATGCTCCGCCCGCGAGGAGGGCGAGACGCTCGACCCAGATGTCCGCGCCGAAGAGCGGCACAAGACGCTCGCGCAGCTCGTGCGAAAGGGCTGCGTCGACGTCGGGCGTCAATCGACGAGGGCCCGATAGGCCACGCTCATGAGGCCGTGTGCCCGCCGTCCACCGGGAGGATCTGCCCGGTGATGTAATCGGAGGCACGCGACGCGAGGTAGACGATCGTCCCCTTGAGGTCCTCGTCGCCGCCGATGCGGCCGAGCGGGATGTTGCGGGCGAGCCGGTCGCCCCAGCGCTCGACGATCGCGCTCGACATGCGGCTCGGGAACCACCCCGGAGCGATCGCGTTCACGTTGATCTTGTGGCGGCCCCACTTCACCGCGAGGTCGCGTGTGAAGTTGACGAGCCCGCCCTTGCTCGTGTTGTACGCGATCGAATCGAGCACCTCGGGCATCGCGCCGCCCAGTCCTGCGACGGAGGCGATGTTGATGATCTTGCCGCCGCCCTGCGCGATCATGACGTTCCCGGCGGCCTGCGAGCAGAGGAAGGCGCCGGTCAGGTTCACGTCGAGCACGCGCCGCCAATCCTCGACGGCCATGGTCGCGACCGGCGCGACCCAGGCGCGGCCGGCGTTGTTCACAAGGATGTCGATCCGGCCGAGCTCTGCCTTCACACGCTCGACCATCGCGCGCACGTCGTCGGCGCTGGTGACGTCGCAGCGGAGGCCAAGTGCGCGGACGCCGAGCCCCGAGAGCTCCGTGGCGGTCACCGCGCAGCGCTCGACATTGCGCGCGCAGAGCACCACGTCCGCACCCATCTCGGCGAGCGCTGTTGCCATCTGCCGCCCCAGCCCGCTGCCTCCGCCGGTGACGATGGCGACCTTCCCGCTGAGGTCGAAGAGCTCTTTGGTGTGCATCCGCTCCCCCTCGTTCGTTGCGTCGATCACGCCGGTTGTACATTCCGCCGGTGCCGGCCTTCGCGCCGTCCCCCGACGTGCAGCAGCGCCGCGAGCGCCTCGCGGCCTTCATGGAGGCACAGGTCTACCCCAATGAGCGCGCCCTCGCAGCGGAGGATGACGCGGCGGAAGCGCTCATGCGCGAGCTCCAGGGCAAGGCGAAAGCCGCGGGTCTGTGGGCGATGTTCATCGGCCCGGAGGCCGGCGGGACGGGCACGGGATTCCTCCCCTACGTCTACCTCAACGAGGTCATCGGCCGCAGCCTCGTGGCGCCGCGCGTCTTCGGCTGCCAGGCACCGGACACCGGCAACGCCGAGATCCTCCACGCCTTCGGGACGCCCGAGCAGAAGGCGCGCTGGCTGCGCCCGCTCGTCGCCGGTGAGATCCGCTCGTTCTTCGCGATGACCGAGCCCGAGGTCTCCGGGTCCGATCCGCGCGGCCTGCGTGCGCGAGCCCAGCGCGATGGCGATGCGTGGGTGATCGACGCACACAAGTGGTTCAGCTCGGGCGCGGAGGGCGCGGCGTTCGCGATCGTGATGGCGGTCACCGATCCCGACGCACCGCCGCACGAGCGCCTCAGCCAGATCATCGTGCCGGCGGACACGCCCGGCCTCGAGATCGTGCGGGCGACCCCGACCCTCGGTCACCGAGGCCGCGGCTACAACACCCACTGCGAGGTGCGGTTCACGAACGTCCGCGTGCCGATCTCGAACACGCTCGGCCGACCCGGGGACGGCTTCCGCATCGCGCAGAAGCGCCTCGGCCCCGGCCGCATCCATCACGTGATGCGCTGGCTCGGGCAGATGCAGCGCGCCTTCGATCTCATGTGCGACCGCGCGCTCGCGCGCGAGGTGTTTGGAAGCGCGCTGGCCGAGAAGCAAACGGTCCAGAACTGGATCGCCGACTCCGCCGCCGAGATACAGGCCTGCCGCCTCCTGACGCTCCAGGCGGCGCACCGTCTCGACGCCGGCGACGAGGCCCGGGTCGAGATCTCGCTCGTGAAGTTCTATGCCGCGCGCGCGTTGCACGACGTGATCGACCGCGCGATCCAGGTCCACGGTGCGCTCGGCCTCACCGACCAGACGCCGCTCGGTGCGATGTACCTCGTCGCACGCACCATGCGCCTGGTCGACGGACCGGACGAGGTCCATCGCATGGTCGTGAGCCGCGAGGTGCTGAAGGCGTATCGGGCCAGCCGGCGTTGGGAGTTCATGTAGCCGCGAGCTATGCGGGGCGGACGGCATCGGGGCTAGTTCAAGGCCTCGACGAGCCCGGCGGCCCCCATCCCGCCTCCGACGCACATCGTGACGAGCCCGAAGCGCGCCTTCCGGCGACGCAGCTCGTACAGCACTGTCCCGACCATGCGCGCGCCGCTCATCCCATAAGGGTGACCGATCGAGATCGCGCCGCCGTTCGGATTGAGCAGCTCGGGATCGATGCCGAGGCGATCGCGGCAGTAGACCGCCTGAGAGGCGAACGCCTCGTTCAGCTCCACCAGGTCGATGTCCTTCAAGGGGATCCCGACCTGCCGGAGGAGCTTCGGCACGGCGAACACCGGCCCGATGCCCATCTCGTCGGGCTCGCACGCCGCGACGGTGAAGCCGCGGAAGACGCCGAGCGGCCGCACGCCCAACGCGTTCGCGCGCTCGGCGGACATGAGGAGCGCCACCGACGCGCCGTCGGACAGCTGACTCGCGTTGCCGGCCGTGACCGTACCGCCCTCCTTGAACGCCGGCGGGAGCTTTGAGAGTCCCTCGAGCGTGGTGTCGGGCCGATTGCACTCGTCGCGATCGACGGTGACCTCCCGCGTGGATGTCGCGCCCGTGACCTTGTCCGTCGTCTGCATCCTCACGGTGATGGGCAGGATCTCCTCCGCGAACTTCCCCTCGCGCTGGCCCGCGGCGGTCCGCTGCTGCGAGAGGAGCGCGAACGCATCCTGGCGTTCGCGCGAGACGCCGTAGCGCTCGGCGACGACCTCAGCGGTCTGGCCCATCGGCATGTAGATGTCCTTCTTGTGATCGAGGAGCCAGGGGTTCTGGAGGTCCTTCTTGTTGTAGTCGTTCTGGAGCATGGTGATCGACTCGAGCCCCCCGGCGATCGCGACGTCGTAGCTGCCGCCCTCGATCATCCGCGCGGCGATGGCGATCGAGTTGAGCCCCGACGCGCAGAATCGGCTGACGGTCGATCCCGGCACCGACGTCGGGAGGCCGGACATGATCGCGACGGTCCTTCCGACGTTCTGGCCCTGCGGTCCCTCCGGGAAACCCGCGCCGAGGATGACGTCATCGACCTGCGCCGGGTCGATCTCGGGCACACGACGCAGCAGCTCCCGAACGCAGCGCACCGCGATGTCGTCGGGCCGGGCGAGGTTGAACGAGCCGCGGAACGACTTGGCGAGACCACTCCGCACGCTCGCGACGATCACCGCTTCACGCATCGGCGTGCCCACCTGCCGGCGGCGCCCAGCGCGCCGCGCGCTTCTCGAGGAACGCGGCGATGCCCTCGCGCGCATCTGGATGCGCGAGCAGACGCGCGAGCGCGGCGGTCTCGGTCCGGAGGCCGCCCTGGAGCGAAGCGTCGCTCGTCTCACGCAGGAGGGTCTTGATCACCGCGAGCGAGTGCGGCGACTGCGCCGCGAGGGTGCGCGCGATCGCCGCGGCCCGGTCGAAGACCTCCGCCGGCGCGACCGCCTCCTCAACGAGTCCCCACTCCGCGGCGCGGAGTCCGGAGATCGGCTCCCCGCCGAAGATCATGAGCCGCGCGCGCCCGGGTCCGACGACCCGAGGCAGGCGCTGTGTGCCGCCGCCGCCAGGCAGGATGCCGATGCGGACCTCGGGCAGACCGATCTGCGCGTCCTCGGCCGCGATCCGTATGTCGCACGCGAGCGCGACCTCCAGCCCGCCGCCCATGCAGAAGCCGTGGATCGCGACGATGAGCGGCTTCGGGAACGCCTCGATGCGGTCGGCCAGACGCTGGATACCCTCCCCGCGCGTGTCGGCATTCGGTTCGAGAAGCGCCGGAAACTCCGAGATGTCCGCTCCGGCGCTGAAGCCACGCGGCCCCGCGCCGCGCAGCAGGGCGACACGGGTCGCCGCATCGGTGGCGAGCGCATCAAGGGTCGACTCGAGCGCGGCCACGACCGCCCGGCTCATCGCATTCACCGGCGGGCGATCGATCGTGATCGTCGTCACGCCACCCGACGGCTCGACGCGAACGAGCTCAGGAGGCAGGCGTCACCTCACGGGCCGTCGCGAAGCGTTCGCGCAGCGCCGTCTTGCGGAACTTGCCCGCCGCGGTCTTTGGGATCTCGGTCACGAACTCGAACGCATCGGGCAGCCACCACTTCGCGAAGCTGGGCGCGAGGTAGTCCCGGAGCTCATCCGCGGTCGCCGTCTGCCCGGGCCGCAGCAGGACGACCGCGAGAGGACGCTCCTGCCAGCGCGCATGCGGGACCGCGATGACCGCGGCCTCGGCGACCGCGGGGTGACCCATGAGCGTGTTCTCGAGCGCGACCGAGCTGATCCACTCGCCGCCGGACTTGATCAGGTCCTTGGAGCGGTCCTGGATCTCGACGTAGCCGCGCGCATCGATGGTGACGATGTCGCCGGTGCGGAACCAGCCGTCCTTCGTGAAACGGTCCGCCGACTCCGGACTCTTGTAGTACGCGCGCGCGACCCACGGACCGCGCACCTGGAGCTCGCCCATCGACTTTCCGTCCCAGGGCACATCGTTCCCGGCGTCGTTCTGCGCGCGGATCTCCACCAGCGGCACCGGATATCCCTGCTTCGCACGGTAGGCGAAGCGCGTCTCGGTGTCCGACTGCTCGAGATCGCTCATGAGGCTGGACACCACGCCGAGCGGCGTGGTCTCGGTCATGCCCCAGGCGTGGAGGACACGTAGACCGTGCCGCTCTTCGAAGCCACGGATCATCGACTTCGGCGCCGCCGAGCCACCGACGACGAGGACGCGGAGGCGCGACAGGTCGTACTCCTTCGGCCGCTCGTCGAGCCTGCGCAGCAGTCCGAGCCAGATCGTCGGCACGCCCGCGGTGTAGGTGACGTGCTCCTTAGCGAACAACTCGCAAAGGCTCTCCGCATCGAGGTGCGGCCCGGGGTGGACCTGCGTGGCTCCGATCATCGTGCAGGTGAACGGCAGGCCCCAGGCGTTCACGTGGAACATCGGCACGACCGGCAGGACAACGTCGGACTCCAGAACGCCGACCGAGCCGGACGCCTGTCCGAGACTGTGCAGCACCAGCGCGCGGTGCGAATAGACGACGCCCTTCGGACGGCCGGTCGTCCCGGACGTGTAGCACATCGCGGCGGCCTCGCGCTCGTCGAGCTCCGGATACGCGAACGCGTTTGCGTCCGCTCCCGCGAGGAGCGCCTCGTAGCCGATCGTCCCCGCGGGCGCCTTTGCCCCGTGCTCGATCACGACGATGTGCTCGATCTTCACGTCGGCACGGAACTTCTCGAGTACCGGCAACAGCGTGTCGTCGATGATGAGCACGCGGTCCTCGGCGTCGTTCACGATGTAGGTGAGGTCGCTCGGATGCAGGCGCGGGTTGATCGTGTGGAGGACGGTGCCGGCGAGCGGTATTCCGAAATACGCCTCGAGGTGCTCGTACTGATTCCAGCACAGCGTCGCGACGCGGTCTCCGCGCCGCATGCCGAGCTGCTGGAGCGCGACCGCCAGCTTCTTCGCGCGGGGCACGAAGTCTGCGTACGTATACCGGTGCAGGGTCTTGTCCGGTCTGCGCGTGACGATCGCTTTGTGCCCAAAGAGCGTCTCCGCACGCCGGAGGATGAACTCGATCGTCAGCGGGTACTCCATCATCAGTCCGTCCACGTTGATGCCACCCCTCTCATTTCGTCATGCGCCACTGAGGACCGACTCTGCGATCTCCGCGCGGTGGGCCGCGCCGGAGCGGTCGAACGACTCGATCCAAAGCGCCCGCTTGTAATAGCGGTGCAGCGGATGGTCCCACGTGAAACCCATGCCGCCGTGCACCTGGATCGCGCGCTCGCATGCCGTGACCGCGGCCTCGGCCGCGTACGCCTTCGCCGCGATCGCGGCGCGCTCGGCCTCGCCGTCACCCTCGGCGATGCACCAGGCCGCCCAGTACGCGAGCGAGCGCGCGAGCTCCGTCTCGACATACGTGTCCGCGAGCTTGTGCGACACCGCCTGGTACGCCCCGATGGGCCGGCCGAATTGCTCGCGGCTCTTCGCGTGGTCGACGCCGAGCTCGAGCGCACGGCTGGCGATGCCGACCGCCTCGAGGGCGAGCGCGGCGAGGGCGCGCCGCCGAGTGGCGGCAACGATCTTCGCCGCGGCGGGCGGAGCCGCGAGGAGGTGTGCGGCATCGTCGTCGAAGGTGACGTGGCCGAGCCGCCGCGTCGCGTCGACCGTGTCGAGGACGCGGACGTGCGGCCGGGCGTCATGGCGCTCCGCGAGGCACAGCCCGATGCCGTCGGGCCGGCGCGCTTGGACCACGAACGCGTCGACCCAGCCGGCATCTGGAACGAGATCAGCCTCGCCACGCAGGAGCCAGCGATCGCCCGCCCCACGCGCTTCCACCGTCCCTGACGCGATCGTCGCAGTGAGCGCGCCGGACGCGACCTTGGCCAACAGGTCGGGCGCGCATCCGAGGGCCGGCAGCGCGAGCGCGACGGTCGAGAAGTACGGACCCGCGTAAAGCACGCGACCGAGCTCCTCGAACACGATCGCCTCTTCGACGAAGCCGAGGCCGGCGCCACCCTGCGCCTCGGGGATCGAGGCGCCGGTCCACCCAAGACGAGCGAGCTCGAGCCAGGACGCGCGGTCCCAGCCGTCTTTGGACGTCGCGATCTCCGCCAGGCGCGCGGCGGGGAAACGCTTGTCGAGGAAGGAGCGGGCCTGCGCGCGGAGCTGCTCCTGCTCCGGCGAGAAGCTGAAGTCCATCAGCGGCTCCGTGGCAGGCCGAGCACGCGCTCGGCGATGATGTTCCTGAGGATCTCCGACGTGCCGGCTTCGATGGTGTTGCCGCGGCTCCGGAGCTGCTGATGGCGCCAATAGGCCGCCGCCCCGTCGCCGTCCGCCACCTGCGCCTCCCGTCCGATGATCTCGATGGCGAGCTTGGTGAGGCGCTGGTTCGCTTCGGACCAGCGGAGCTTCGCGACGGACCCCTCGGGGCCGGGCACGCCGGTGCGCTCGAGGCGCGCCAGTGCGCGGTAGTTGGTGTATCTGAGGGCCTGGAGATCGATCCACTCGCGCGCGACGCGGTCGCGCACCAGCGCGTCGGCCCCCGCGCGCTCGCGAGCCAGAGCGACGAGCTTGCGGACGGCGACATCGAGGGCGCCGGCGAGGGCGAAGCCGAACGTGCCGCGTTCATGCGAGAGGGTCGTCATCGCCACACGCCAGCCGTCACCGACGTCGCCGAGCAGGTTCTCCTTCGGCACCGCGACATCCGTGAAGAAGATCTCATTGAATTCCGCTTCGCCGGTGATCTGGCGGAGTGGCCTGACCTCGACACCGGGACTCTTCATGTCGACGATGAGATACGTGAGGCCCTCGTGCTTGTCGCCCGCCGCGGCGCTCCGGCCGAGCAGGATGCACCGGTCGGCGATATGCGCGTACGACGACCACACCTTCTGACCGTTCACCACGAAGCGATCGCCCACAAGCTCCACGCGCGTGCGCACCGACGCGAGATCGGAGCCCGAGCCGGGCTCGGAGAAGCCTTGGCACCAGATCTCCTCTGCCGACAGGATCTTCGCCAGGTAACGCGCCTTCTGATCCGGCCGGCCGTGCGCGATGATCGTCGGGCCGGCCATGCCGAGCCCGATCACACCGAGGTGCTGCGGCGCTTCGGCGCGCGCGAGCTCCTCGAGATAGACAGCCTGGTAGCGCCACGGCCGTCCCGCGCCGCCGTACTCCTTGGGCCAGGTGAGCCCGGCGTACCCGCACTCGGCCAGGCGCTTGCTCCAGTCGCGTCCGAGCGCGAGGGCTGGGCCGCTCCAGCCGCGGAAGCCGCGCAGCCCGGCGGGCACGTTCGCCTCCAGCCAGGCGCGCAGCGCCGCGCGGAACGCCGCCTCTTCTGGTCCGTCTCGGAGATCCATCAGCGCCCCTCGCTCGACTCGCCGCGCAGCGTCATGCAGGTGCTCATCGCGCGCGCGACGAGCCGCTCGTCCGGGTCGGTCACGTCGCACTCCACGAATCCGATCGTCCGCCCCGTCTTCACCATGCGTGCCGTCGCGACGAGGCGGCCGCTCCAGAACGGCCGGAGAAAGTTGATCTTCAGCTCGAGCGTGGTGAAGCTCTCTCCCTCACCGAGGGTCGAGGCGTACGCCGTGCCCATCGCTGCATCGGCGACATCGCAGATGATCCCGCCGTGGAGCGTACCCATGGGATTGGCGTGCTGCGGCCCGGCATCGAGCTCGAAGATCGCCTTCCCCGTTTCGATCGAGGTCGGTCGAAAGCCGATGAGTCTGCCCACCGGAGCGCCCGGGCCATCCCCACGCACCATCGCGTTGAAGCGATCGATCAGCCTGGCCACGACACCTCCCAGCCGCCCCGATGGAGGCACGCGAGCCGTGCGGCGGTCGCGGAGCGTATCAAAGGGATCGTCCGGTCGAAAGCGGCGGGCGCGCCGAGAGCTGCGCCCCGATGCTCACCAGCGCGCCAAGAGCTGAATCGAGTCGGGCGTCGTGCTCCCCGAGCGCATACGGCGAGGCGATGAAGTCGGTCGCGCCCGCCTCGGCCAGCCGCTCCAGGTGCTCGCCGATCGCGTCCTGGTCGCCGACGATGGCGACATCCGCGGGGCCGGCGGCGCCCTCACGGTCGAGCATCGCGCGATACGCCGGCAGCGATGCGTAGGTCTTGAACACCTTGCCTGCCAGCTCGCGCGCGGCGGCCGCGTCGTCCGTGAGCGCGAGCGGCAGCCCTACGACGATCCGCGGCGTGGGCCGGCCGGCCTGCGCTGCCGCTTCGCGGATGCGCGGAACGATGTGTTCGCGCAGTGTGCGTGCGCCCACCATCCAGGTCACCGTGCCGGACGCGACCGAACCCGCGAGCGCGAGCATCTTCGGACCGAGACCAGCCAGCAGCACCGGCACCGGCAACCCATCCGTCGAGGTGACGCGAGCGCGGACCGTGAACATCTTCCCGGTGTGATCGACCTCCCCGGTGAGGAGCAGCGGGACGAGTACGGAGAGGTACTCGACGGTGTGGGCGTAGGCATGCTCGTACGAGAGACCCCAGGTCCCTTCGACGACCACACGATGTGACGGCCCGACGCCGAGCGTGAAGCGACCGCGCGCCGCGGCCTGCGTCGACGCCGCCTGCTGGGCCATCGCGTACGGGTGGCGTGGGTAGGTCGGCGTGATGGAGGTCCCCAGCTCGATGTGAGTCGTCACGCGAGCCGCGAGCGCGACGACGGTCATCGCGTCATGTCCAAAGATGTTGTTGAACCAGACCGACGCCAGGCCGCGGTCCTCCGCAAGGCGGGCGCGCTCGACCAGCTCATCGAGCGTCGCCGGCCGGCGGTCCCGCTGCGCGCCGTCGAAGAGCCCGATGCGCATCAGCCCGGACCTCGCGTGAGAGCCGAGCGCGATGCTGTCCGGGCGAGCGGGGTCGACGTCAACTCGACGCGTCTCGACCCCGCCCACCATTCGTGTAGCACGACGTTGCGCGTGTTTCTACTTGAGCGTGATGTAGCCAGTCACGGTGACGAACTTGCCATCCTTCGCCGCCTGGAAATAGGCGGCCTTGACGCCCGCGTGATCCGTGGGGCTGTAGCTGAGACTTGGCACGAGTGAGCCCGTGAAGTCCTTCATCTGGTCGAGGTTCGTCATGAAGCCCTCGCGGGTCAGCTCCTTGCCCGCGCGCTTCAGCGCCTCGATGAACACCTGTCCGTATGTATATCCGGCCTCGGTGAACCCACCGATCTGCTCCTTCGGAGCGTACTTCGCCATGAACGCCTGGTACTCGACGATCTTCGGGTTGCTGGTGTCGTCGAACGCGGGGAGGTAGGCCTCGATCAACATGCCGTTGATCGCGGTGCCGGCAAGCTGGAAGATCGACGGATCGTTGATGACCGAGGATGAAAGCAACTTCGGCGCGTAGCCGATCTTGCCCATCTCGGCGATGATCGAGCCGCCCGGCTTCGGAACGGCGTAGAGGATCACCGTATCTGCGCCGGTCGTCTGCAATTTGAGCGCCTGCGCGCTGAAGTTGGTGTCGGCCGTTTCGTAGGACACACCGGTCGCGGCCGCAAGTCCGCGCTTCTTGAGCTCCGCCTGGACGGCGTCGAGCCCCTCTTTGCCGAAGGCATCGTTCTGGTAGAAGACCGCGATCTTCTTCGTGCCCATCGTGTCGAGCGCGTACTGCGTCGCGAGCGTCGCTTCCGTCGTGTAGTTGAGCTGGACGGCATAGATGTTCTTCTTAAGCGGGACGGCGAGTGCGGTCGTGCCGGTCGCCGGCCATACGTGCGGGACGTTATTCGCCACGAGGTAGTCCATGACCGCCGCGTTGTGGGCCGTCCCAAGGCCGCCGCAAAGCGCGAAGACCTTGTCCTCTTCCACGAGCTTCTTCACCGCGGCCACCGTCTTGGCCGGCTGGTAGCTGTCGTTCTCGTAGATGAAGCGGATCTTGCGGCCGTTGATGCCGCCCTGGTCATTGATCATCTTGAAGTACGCGTCGAGCGTGCGGTCGATCGCGCCGTACGCACCCGCCGGTCCATCCTGCGGACCCCAGCTGCCGACAAGGACCTCAGTGTCGGTGACGCCGACGACGACCGGTTTGGCCGTGGCGGTCGCCGCCGCGGTCGCGGCGGTCGTCGCGCTGGGTGCGGGGGTCGCCGACCCGCAAGCCATCACGAGCAGCGCGACGAGCAAAGGGACGACCTGCGCCACCCGTGGCAGAAATCGATGTTGTGTCCTCGTAAGTTGCCCTGTCAAAGCTCCCTCTCCTTCTGGCCTTAGCCGGCCCTATTGCCCGAGATATGCGCTTCGCACCTCCTCCCGCTGCCGGAGCGCCGCGCTCCGATCGCTGAGGATCACCCGCCCGATCTCTAAGACGTACGCGCGGTCAGCGATGTCGAGCGCCATGTGTGCGTTCTGTTCGACCAGAAGCACGGTCGTACCCGTGGCGCGGATCTCGCTGATGACGCGGAAGATCTCCTTCACCAACATCGGTGCGAGGCCAAGGGAAGGCTCGTCGAGCAGGAGCAGTCGTGGCCGGGCCATGAGGGCCCGTCCGATGGCGAGCATCTGCTGCTCGCCGCCGCTGAGAGTTCCGGCCCGTTGCTGCAGCCGCTCGCGCAGGCGCGGGAAATACTCGAACACCCGCGGATCCTGGCCCGCGGCGCCGAGATCGCGGCGCGCGTACCCACCGAGCAACAGATTCTCGCGCACGGTGAGCTCCGCGAAGATCTGCCGTCCCTCGGGCACCTGAACGATCCCCATGCGCACCAGGCGGTCGGGGGTCATTCCGTCGACGCGCCGACCGTCGAACTCGACCGAGCCGCGCGTGGGCCGGAGGAGACCGGAGATCACCCGCAGTGTCGTCGTCTTCCCCGCGCCATTCGCTCCGAGCAACGCGATGACGCTCCCCTCGGCGACCTCGAGACTGACGCTGTGCAGCGCGCAGACGCGCCCGTAGTAGGCCTCGATCTCGTGCACCACAAGGAGCGGACGAGCCGCGCTAAGCATCGGAGACCCCAGGCTCAGGTTCGCCGAGGTAGGCCTCGATGACCAGCGGGTCACGACGGACGTCGGCCGGCGATCCAGTGGCGATGCGTCGGCCGAAGTCCAGCACGTAGAGCCGATCGCAGAGACCCATGACGAAAGACATGTCGTGCTCCACGACGAGCACGCTTAGCTCGAACCGATCGCGCAGACGGCGGATCAGGCCCGCGAGCCCCTGGCTCTCCTGGCGGTCGGCGCCGGCGGTCGGCTCATCGAGCAGCAGAAGGGCTGGCTTCGAAACGAGGGCGCGGCCGAGCTCGACCAGCTTCTGGACGCGGAAGGGCAGCGTCGAGACCACGCGGTCGCGATAGGCAGTGAGGACCAGAAGTTCGAGCATCTCATCGGCGCGAGCCGTCGCCCGGGCTTCGTCCGCGCCGACGCCCGGCAGGCGCAAGCCATCACGGATCACGCCGCTACGGATCACGACATGCTGTCCGACCAGCAGGTTCTCTAAGGTCGTCATGCTCCGACAGAGCTCGACGTTCTGGAACGAGCGCGCGATGCCGAAGCGGATGATCTCGTGCGACCGAGCGCGGGTGATGTCGCGGTCCTTGAAACGGATGGTCCCGGCATCGGGGTCATAGAACCGGCTGATGCAGTTGAAGACGGTGGTCTTCCCGGCGCCGTTCGGTCCGATCAGGCCCACGATCTCGCCAGCGTTGACCGTGAGGTCGAGGCCGCCGAGGGCAACCAGGCCTCCGAAGCTCATCGTTAGCCCCCTGATCTCGAGGAGCGGTCCGCTCACCTGACGCCGCTCCCCTCGCCCAGCTCGACGATCTGGTCCACCCGCGACGCGCGGTCCCGCGGGCGCGCCGCCCACCGCAGCCGCACGGAGCGCGCGACCCCGGCCAATCCGTGCGGCAGGAATGCGATCGTGAGGATGAGGATCGCGCCCAGCACGACGATGTAGAGATTCTTGAAATCGTGCACCACGGGCAGTCGCGTAAGGGCGTTCTGCAGGAACGTGAGCAGCAGGGCCCCGGAGAGCGCGCCACCCACGGAGCCGAGGCCGCCGAGCACGATCATCGTCAGGAAATCGACCGAGAGGAGCACGGTGAAGTCCTCGGGACTGATGCCGTGCAGGAGATGAGCGTACAGGCCGCCCGCGATCCCCGCGTACAGCGCGCTGAGCGCAAAGGCGGTGGTCTTGTAGCGCACGAGGTCCACACCCATCGCGCGCGCGGCGATCTCACTGTCGCGTATGGCCACGAACGCACGGCCGGTGTGGCTCGTGACGACGTTCCTTGCGAAGATCGTCAACACGATGAGCACGGCCGCGGCCAGGTAGTAATAGTCCTGATCGGTGCGGAACACGATCGTGAACGCGCCCAGCGGGAGCGACGCGAGCGGCAGACCGTGCAGTCCCGATGAGCCGCCGGTCCAAGAGCCCTGCCACACCGCGAGCTGCGGGATCGCGAGGCCGAAGCCAAGCGTCGCGACCGCGAGGTAAGGACCGGATAGGCGCAGGGCGGGCAGGCCCAGCAGGAACCCGATCGCCGCAGAAACGGATCCCGCGAGGAGCACCGCCACGACGAATGGGAGACCCAGGCGGAGGGTGAGCAGGGCGGAGGCGTAGGCGCCGATCGCGAAGAAACCGGCGTGCCCGAGTGAGATCTGGCCGGTGTGCCCGATCAAGATTCCCAGGCCGATGGCGACGACGGCGTAGATGAGCGCGAGCGAGACGAGATAAAGGACATAGCCCGGGGCGACGCCGGGGATGACGCCGAGAACCGCGGGGAGGACAAGGACGGCGGCGAGGCCCAGAGCGTACGGCGCCGCGGCCCGCCCGCGCGTTCGCAGCCAGCGCACCATCACGCCGGCCCCTAGACCTTCTTGGTCTCGTGCCGGCCCAGCAAGCCCCCGGGCCGCCCCACCAGCACGAGCACGATGAGGGCGAACGCGATGGTGTTGCGGAGCTCGGCGACTTCGAACCCCGCGACGCTGTCGATGATCCCGAGCAGCAGTCCACCGAGGACGGCGCCGGGCAGGCTGGTAAGTCCACCGACCACAGCCGCGGCAAATGCCTTGAGCGCGACGTCGCCCATCATGCCGGGGTCGAGGTAGTTGATCGGCGCGATCAGCATGCCGGTCACCGCGCCCATCGCGGTACCCATTCCCCAACCAAGGGCATTCATGCGACCGATGCTGATGCCCATCAGTTGTGCGGCCACACGATTCTCCGCGACGGCCCGCATGGCGATCCCCGTTCGGGTGAAGCGGAAGAACGCAAAGAGGACCGTCATCAGAACAAGCGTCACGAGGAAGATCAGTGCGTTCAGCTGGCTCACGACGACCGTCCCAAGATGGAAGGGCGGGCCGACCACCGGGTCGGGGAAGGTCCGTATCTCGTAGCCCCAGATCCAACCCGCAGCACCGAGCAGGATGAGGCTCAGGCCGACCGTGACGATCACCGGGTTCAACACGGTGGTCGTGCTGATGTGGCGCAGCACGACGCGCTCGATCAGCGCGCCGAACAGTCCAGCGAAGAGCATGGTGAGGACGAACGCGACGGCGAACGGGAGCTGGAACGCGGTCAGGAGTGTGAACGCTACGAATGTGGAGAACATCGCTGTCTCGCCCTGAGCAAAGGTGATGACCTGTGTCGTTTTGAATATCAGGACGATGCCGAACGCGGTCAGCGCGTACAGGCTGCCGAGCGCGAGCCCGTTGACGAGCAGTTGTCCCCATGGCAGATCGAGCGTCACACCACCCTCAGCATCCGAATGGCGCGTTCGGCGAAGTCGTCGGCGATCGCGGTCTCCGTGAGCCGCCCTCTCGGCCGGTACCAGCGATGGACCCACGTGCACATGCCGACGAGAGCAAGGGCGGCAAGCTTCGGGTCGGTCTCGACGAACGAGCCGTCGCGCATGCCGTCCCCGATGACGCCCTCGAACAGGTCACGCATTGTTCGCTGCTCGGCGTGCACCTGCCGCAGTGCCGCGGGTGGCAGCACGTGCTCCTCACGGAGGTACACGCGAACAGAGTCGAGATTTCGTAGAACGCCGAGGACGTACGCGCGCACCATGGCGCGCAGCTGATCGGTGCACGTGCCGGTCCCGTGCGCGACGGCTCGTATCTCACCCAGGACCTGGTCTGCTTGCCCCTCGAACAGTCGAACGAGGAGTTCCTCTTTTGAGGAAACGTAGTAATAGAGGCTGCCCTTGTAGAGGCCCACGGCATCCGCGATGTTCTGCATCGAGGCGGCGTGGTAACCCTTCTGGCGGAAGATGCGGAGCGCCGCCGCGCGGATGGATTTCTCGCGCTCGGCGGACCGGCGTTGCCGTCGCCGCCCGAGGCTGGGCGCCCCGCGCACGCTTCCCACCAGCCGTGCCACGGGCGGGGACGATATACCAAACGACCGTTCGGTAGAACGGCGCCCGGGATGCCAGTGCGCGCTCGCCACCGCAGCGGGCGTAGCCTCTCGCGGTGAGCGATCGCGGGGCGGTGCTGAACGCGGCCGGCGAGGGTGTCGCGCTTGAACAGATCGTCTTCGACGATCTTGGGGATGACGAGATCCTCGTGCGCCTGGCCGCAAGCGGTGTGTGCCACACCGATCTCCATGTGAAGAACATGAACGGCTGGGGCATGGCCTTCCCGATCCTCCTCGGCCACGAGGGCGCCGGCATCGTCGAGCGCGTCGGCCGCACGGCGACCTCCGTCCGGCCTGACGATCGGGTCGTCATTTCGTGGCGGGTCCCATGCGGCGAGTGCGCGATCTGCAGGCGCGGTGATCCGGTCCTATGCCAGACGCAGAGGGTCGCCCAGCCTCGCGTCCGCCGCGCGCGCGACGGTCAGCCTCTTTCGCGGGTCCTCTCGACAGGCACCTTCGCGACCCGCACGGTCGTTCATGCGGCCCAGGTCATCGCGGTGCCCGAAGGGATCCCGCTGGAGAAGGCCTGTCTCATCGCCTGCGGGGTCGTGACCGGAGTGGGCGCCGCACTGAACACCGCGAAGGTCCGGAGAGGGTCACGCGTCGCGGTCATCGGCTGCGGCGCGGTGGGCCTGTCCGTCGTGCAAGGCGCGCGTATCGCCGGCGCCGATCGGATCGTCGCCGTCGACCTCGCACCACAGAAGCTCGAGTGGGCTCGCCACTTCGGTGCTACGGACACGGTCGATGCGCGGAGCGGCGATCCCGTCGAAGCCGCTCGCGCGGCTGCCGGCGGGCCGCTCGATTACGCGTTCGAGGTAGTGGGCCTTCCGGCGACGGTCGTGCAGGCAGTCGGCATGGTCGGCTACGGCGGAACGGTGGTGATCGTTGGCGTCCCACCGACGGATTCGACGGTCACGCTGCCGCTCGCGCGCGGCGGTCTCTTCAACAAGAAGGTCACCCTCACTTCGTGCAGCGGCGGCGACATGGTCCCGTCCGAGTTCTTCCCGCGGCTCATGCGCTGGTATCTGGACGGCACGCTGCGGCTCGATGAAATGGTCACGCGCGAGATCGGAATTGATGAGGTGGAAGATGCCTTCGCCGCGATGACCAGCGGTACCGTGATCCGGTCGGTGATCCGCCTCTAGCGTGGCCCGCGGACGCCAGATACCACTCGCGCGTTTCCGAACAATTCCGTGAATCGCGCCTCGAGCGATTCTTTAGACCATTGCTCTGCCAACTGAGCTACCTCGTCGAGACCGGATTTTTGCTCGGAGTGCGACGCTAACGGTTCGTCCACCCCAGCAACTTGTCGGTTGACCACGAGTTCACGACGCGGTCGATGGTCACCCCGGTCTCGACCGCTTTGTCGGCGCCGTAGGTCTGCCACTCCAGCTGACCGGGCGCGTGCGCATCCGTATTGATCGCGAACTGGCAGCCGACCTCGACGGCCAGCTTGAGCAGGTCGTTCGGCGGGTCCAGGCGCTCCGGTCGCGAGTTGATCTCGACCGCGGTGTCGAACCGCTCGCACGCGCGGAACACGACCTCGGCGTCGAACTCTGACTGCGGCCGGCCGCGGCCAACCACATAGCGGCCGGTGCAGTGGCCAAGCACATCGGTGTGCGGGTTGGCGATGGCCGCGATGATCCGTCGCGTCATCGCCGTCTTCTCCATGCGAAGCTTGGAGTGGACCGATGCGACGACGACGTCGAGCTGCTCGAGGACGTCGTCGTCCTGGTCGAGCGCGCCGTCCTCGAGGATGTCGACCTCGATCCCCGTGAGGATCCGGAACGGCGTAAGGTCGTGGTTCAGCGCCGCGACGATGTCCAGCTGCCGCAGCAGGCGCTCGCGTGAGAGACCGTTGGCGACGGTGAGCCGTGGTGAGTGGTCGGTGAGCGCGATGTACTCGTGCCCGAGGTCGCGGGCGGCGCGCGCCATCACGTCGATCTCGGCGCCGCCGTCGCTCCACAGCGAGTGCACGTGGAGATCACCTTTCAGCTGGGCGGCGATTTCGTTGCCCTTGCCTACGGTGAGGGCGGTCTCCCTCTCGAGCCTATCGAGGTACGAGGAGGAGCCGGAGGTGGCGACCTCGATGATGATCGCCGCCGTCTTCGGGCCGATCCCGTCAAGCTCCTCGAGTGTGCGAGCGGCGATGCGAGCGAGGAGCTCGTGAGGCGCCAGGGTCTTCGCGACCTCGGCCGCTCGAAGGTAGGCGCGGACCCGATAGGGCTTTTCCCGTGCCCGGTCGAGCAGGTAGGCGATGCGCTCCAACGCCTCTGCAGGCTCCATCCAGGCAACGCTACCCGCCGCCGGAACGACCACGCGCCGTAGATCGTCTCGCGATCCTCGCCCCTCCTGCCTCCATCCGGCATCGTCGTTCGTTGTAGAGGACAGGGAAGTGAAGGAGAGCGTCGTACCGGTGCCGGCGTCCGCACTGCGCACGGCCGAGTGGGATTTCGCGTACCGCGCCCACGGTGAAGCGCTGCGCACCCAGGGTCCGATTCAGGTTCATACCGTTCGTCGGGATCGAGCCCGCGCCCGATCGCGACACCACGCAGCCATCACCGTCTGCGAGCTCGATCATTGCGAGCTCGATCACGTTGACGAGCGCTGATTGCACCTCCGAGGGCCTGGGCCTTCAATCTGCACCGGCTGCTCGACGGCCATGGTTATCGCGAGCTCGAGCTGCACATCCAGCAGCGTCAGCAGGGCACCTTTCCAGGTCAACTAGCGACCTCGGCGGGACGTAGACCATTTAGCTAGAGTCCGACCCACGTGAAAGCCTGGAAGAAGACATCACCTGAGCTGCTCGCCGCGTTTGACAAGGCAGTGCCGGCCTCGCCGAGAGTCACCCGCCGGCCCATGTTCGGCTACGCGAGCGCGTTCGTGAACGGGAACATGTTCGCCGGTACATTCCAGGACTCGATCGTGGTGCGCCTCGCCGAGACCGATCGGGCCGCGCTGCTGAAGCTGAAGGGCGCCGCTCCGTTCGAGCCGATGGGTCACCCGATGAAGGAGTACGTCGTCGTACCTGCCTCGATCGTGTCGAAGCCAAAGGAGCTCGGCGCGTGGATCGAGCGCGCGCACCGCCACGGACTGACGCTGCCCGCCAAGACCACCGCGAAGAAGACCGCCGCCTCGAAAAAGACCGTCGCAGCGACGAAGACAACAGCCAGGAAGACAGCGGAGAAGCGCTAAGGATCTCGGTGGGCGACCTCGGGCTCGAACCGAGGACCTTCTGCGTGTAAAGCAGACGCTCTAACCAGCTGAGCTAGTCGCCCGTCATGAGTATGAAGGCGCATGACGCTCCACCGCGAGCCACGGCATCGGCGGCAGCGGGAAAAGCCGCACGTTGCGACCGGCGAGCACGAGCGCGTCGGCGATGCCCTCGAGCCGGCCGAGCTGCGTCGCGAAGAAGTCCATCCGCTCGGCGTCGCGCTCGCCGAGCGGCCACTCCGCACCGCCGCGCCGCGCGATCATCTGCCACAGCTGGAAGTAGTCGCGCGTGATGTCGTCGGCGCGCTCGGCGAGCTGCACCTGGTAGCGGCAGCGCGACAGGCGAAGGCTCGCCGTCTCGAACGACGACAAGCGGCCGAGCGCGGCGAGGAAGTCGGCGCGCAGGCGGATCGACTCCTCACTGCCGGGAAGTGCGCGCGAACGGCGGTACGTGCGCGCCCGCAGCTTCGCTTGCACGGACAGCTCGCGGTGCCGCTCGTCGAGTCGCTTGTGGAAGCGCTCGCCGCCGACCGCGATCGTGGACCAGATGACGGGTGCGCGTGGTGGCATGTCGCTCGCGATTATCCTGCCGGCGATGCAGTGTTCAAGACTTCCGCGCGAACGGGTAGCGTGAGATAATGAACGACGCCGCCCTCATCAACGAGCTCCTCGCGGGCGAGCGCACGATCGCCGTCGTCGGCTATTCCACCGATCCCACACGGCCGAGCAACTCCGTGTCTCGCTACCTGCGCGGCAAGGGCTTCCGGATCGTTCCGGTGAATCCAAGGCTGCGCGGCGCGATCGTCGACGGCGAGCAGTCATACGACCATCTCGTCGATATCCCGGCCACGACACGCATCGATTTCGTCGACGTGTTCCGGCGAGGCGAGTTCCTGGACGCGGTCGTCGACGACGCGGTCGCCGCGAAGATGCCGGCCATCTGGTTCCAACTCGATCTCGGCAACATCGACGCGGCGCGACGGGCGGAAGCCGCGGGACTCGGCGTGGTCTGGGATCGCTGCACGGCCATCGAGCACCGACGCCTCCGCGCCGGCTAGCGCCTCACATGCGGCTGCGCGGCGTGAGGCTGATCTCCTTCGATACGTCCTCCCCCGCGGCGACGCGTGACCAGAACGGATCGAGCTCGACGCGCGAGTTCGCCTGGCGCAGCAGCGTGATCAAAGGCACGAAGCTCCGAAGGCGATACGGCTTCGTGTTCACCTTGACGGTGGAGTCGCGGCCACGCGCGACGAAGAACGGCGCGGATACGCCGGAGTGCGCGCCCGGGTAGCGCTTCGCATCGATGCGCTGCAGCGAGCCGATGGGGACACGCTCCTGGTGTAAGCCGAAATTCGTGCGGAACACGACCGCATCCCCCTCGAGCGCGAGCGTCGTGAAGTACGCCTGGTTCACCACGATGAGGATGTTCACCGCCAGCAGCAGCAACCCGATCACGATCATCACCGGGTCGCCGCTGCTCGCGCCGAACACGAGCACCGCGAGCGCGGCGAGCGGGAAGAACGTGAACGAGGGCCACAGGAGCGCCAGGTCGGGACGGACCTGAGTCATGTTGCGAGTCTAGGTCGGGCGTCACACCACATCGATGGCCAAGCGGCGCTCGACCTCGTCGAGCGCGGCGCGAACGCGCGGGTCGTCATCGTCGGCGAGACGTGCGTTGTAGAAATCCCGCAACCGCCGCAGACCGTCGCGGATCGCGAGCGGCACGTAGCCGAGGTCGGCCGTCTGGCTCGCGATCCGGTACTCGAGCTCCGCGGCTCGGTAGCAGTTGCGGCACACGAAGACCGGGCGCTCGACACCGTTATCGAGCACGCGCGTCGGGTGTGCGTCCGCGCTGATGTCTTCCGCGCGGCAGCGCGGACACCGGTGGAGGGCCATCCTGCCGATTCTCGGCCTTGTCGCACGAAATAGCAGGCCGTTTGACGCTTTTGTGTGACAACACAGACGGGCGCTTGCGCGTAGATGTATCCGCATGGGAAAGGGTCGGGCCAAGGGGCTGACGGCGGCGACGGATCCGCGTGTAGCACGCAGGGCGGAAGGGCATCGGGGAAAACTGTATGTCCGACCGCACTCCATTGGAGAAACTCGGGTGGAGTGTTCGCACCGCGACGACGCTGCCCCTGGCCTGGTCAGACCCGATGGCATACGTCGTTGGGCTCACCGCAACCGATGGTTGCCTCACTCACGGTCGACGCCGCTCGATCAACTTCAAGTCAGAAGACTTCGAGCTCGTGTCACGTTACTTGGCCCTGCTTGGACGGACGAACAGGATCGGCGTGGAGCTGACCCGCGAAGGCAACTTCGTTTACCACACGCAGTTCGGCGATGCACGCCTGACGTCCCCGACTCGAATGTGTCCCACCTCGTCCGAGGACTGCTCGACGGTGATGGATCGATCCTGAATTACATGTACGAGGGAACGGGTAAGGCAAGGGGCACGTATGAGGCACTCCGAACAGTCTTCAACTCGGCGAGTCGCGCACACATCGAATGGCTCCGCGCACGTCTACGGTCGCAACTAGAGATCTGGGGATCGATCGGCACGCACCAGCCGAGCAACCGGATCCATCCGATGCATCGGCTCGCGTACGCGAACCACGAGTCGTCTCGACTCCTGCCATGGCTGTATTCGGGACTCGATGTTCCGTGCCTCCAGCGAAAACGAGTCATCTGGGACTCCTACGCAGCGCGCCATGAACTCGACCCGTCGTAAACTGAAGTCTCACCCGCCCAGGTGGTGTAATTGGCAGCCACGCGAGTTCGAGGGGCTCGTGTCCGAAAGGACGTGCGGGTTCAAGTCCCGCCCTGGGCACCGACGCCGTCCCGATCAGACCCTCACCCTCGCCCACGCCCCGCTCCGGAATCGGATCGCGAGCAGGGCCGCACGGACGAAGTAGTCGATCGTGACACCGAGCCAGATCCCGGTGAGACCGAGCCCGAAGACGAACGCGAACATGTATGCAAGCGGGAGCCGGACGAGGAACCAGTTCACGAGTGACACGACGAGCGGGTAGCGCGTGTCGCCGGCACCGCGTAAGGCGCCACCGAGCGCGAAGATCACGGCCTGCGCGGGCTGACCCACGCCGACGACCGCGAGCGCACCGACTCCCGCGATCACGACGGCACTGGAGATCGTGAAGATGCCGAGCAGGAGACCCGGGAGAACGACGAACGCGATCCCCGCGGCGGTCGCCCAGACCAGCGCCATACCCGTGGCCGCCCAGCCAGCGCGGCGCGCACGGTCCGGATCGCGCATCCCGAGGGCCTGCCCGACCAGCGCGCTCGCGGCCGCGGAGAACCCGATGCACGGGAAGAAGGAGAACGTCTCGATCTGCCCGATGATCTGATGCGCCGCGACATCGACCGTGGTCAGGCGGAACACGAGCCCCGACAGGAACAGGATCCCGAAGCTGAACGTCGCGCTCTCGAGGCCTGACGGCAGGCTGATCGCGAAGAGCGTGCGCGTCGTCTGCCGGGTGATGTGCCAGGGTCCGCCGGCGACGCTCAGCCCGGCGCGACCGCGCCAGAGCAGCACGAGCATCGCGCACAGCCCCAGCACCCAGCTGACCGACGAGGCATAGGCCGAGCCCATCGGTCCGATCTTCAGCACATCGATGAAAAGGTACGCGAGGGCGACGCTGATCACGACGCTTGCGCCCGACAGGAACATCGGCGTGCGGGTATCGCCGGCCGCGCGCATCGCGGACGTACCGATGAGCCACACCGTCACCGCGCCATTCGCGGCGCCGACGACCGCGAGGAACGGCGCACCGATCGCGACGATCTCCTCGTCCGCTCCGAGAAGGCGGAGAAGCGGCGCCGAGAACAGCACGAAGAACACGCCGAACGCAACGCCAGCGATCGCACCGAGCAACAGCGACTGCCGCGTCGCGTCCTCGGCTTCCGCGACGCGCCCCTCGCCCATGCGGCGGCTCACGACCGCGATCGTGCCGATCGCGAGCGAGCGCCAGACCGGGAACATCAGGAAGAGGAAGCTGGACGCTGCCCCAACGCCGGCCGTGGCCGCGGCTCCGAGATGCCCGACGAACGCGAAGACGACTGCCGTACCGGCCGCGCTGACCGACTGCTCGATGATGCCGGGCCACGCGAGCTCGAGCGCGGCGCGACTCGGGGAGAGCCGCGCGAGCTCCGCGGCTCTCGCGCTTGGTGCTGGTGCCTCTTCTACCTCGACCGAATCGGCCTGCTGGATGCTCACGCCGTGACGATGACGCCCTGACCTTCGGTCACCTCTCCGATGCGCGTCGCGCTCACGCCGTGCTTCGCTCGCGCGCTCTCCCACGCATCCGCATGCGCGGCCGGCACTCCGACGAGCAGCCCACCCGACGTCTGCGGGTCGAGCAGTAGCGTGCGAAGCACGTCCTCAACACCGTCGAACCGAACGCGCCCGCCCTCAAGGAAGTGCGCCATGTTGCGCTCGAGACCGCCGAAGCTCGCGCCGTGCGCGTGCTCGCGCGCAGCGGGAAGCAGCGGCACGAGACTCCCGCGGATCCGCACGCGGACCTTCGACTGTTCCGCCATCTCGTGCGCGTGACCGGCCAGCGCGAAGCCCGTCACGTCGGTCGCCGCGTGGACGCCGGCCTCGACCGCCGCGCGAGCGGCGCCGCGGTTCAGTGTCACCATCGACGCGACAACTGATGCGAGATCCTCCGGCGGGAGCGCGCCATTCTTGTGCGCCGTCGTGAGCACGCCGGTGCCGATCGGCTTGGTGAGCCAGAGCGCGTCGCCGGGACGAAGGGCGTTCTTGCGCAGGATGTGATCCGGGTGAACGCGACCGGTCACCGCAAGACCGTACTTCGGCTCGCGGTCGATCACGGTGTGACCGCCGGCCACGACACCGCCCGCCTCGCGGACCTTGTCGACGCCTCCTCGGAACAGCGTCTCGAGCTGCTCGAGCGACACATCCTCGGGCCACGCGGCGATCTGCAGCGCGAAGAGCACCTCACCACCCATCGCGAACACGTCGGACATCGCGTTCGCCGCTCCGATCGCACCTGACGCGTAGGCGTCGTCGACGATCGGAGGGAAGAAATCGAGCGTCTCGACGATGGCCGTGTCTGGCGCGACGAGATACACCGCCGCGTCGTCGCTCGGCGCGAGGCCGACGAGCAACCCCGCGGGGCTCGACTGTTGCTGCAAAGGACGCAGGACCTGCGCCAGTGGGCCGGGGCCCAGCTTCGCGCCTCAGCCGGCGCAGGTCGCGAGCGTCGTCAGGCGGACCTCTTCGCGCGTGAACACTCGGTCAGTCTAGTAATCGGGCAGCTTTCGCTGGTCAGGGCAACGGAAGAGGACTGCGGATGGTCGTGTACCAGACACCGACCGCGAGCACGATGAGCAGGGCGGCGAGCGCGAGGTACTGCAGGGAGCGTCCGCGGCCAATGACGACGAGAAGCAGGAGTACGACAGCGCCCACGACGAGCGCGAGGTCGAGCGCGAGAAAGAGAGTCTGCGCGTTCAGATGACGTTGTGCTCCTTGATGAGGTCGCCGCGGCGGAACCGATCGTACGCGAGCGGCGTGAGGTCAAGGGAGCTCTTGCCGTCGACGATCAGCTCCGCGATCGCCTCACCGGTCGCCGGCGCGTGCATGATTCCATGCCCTGAGAAGCCGGCCGCGCAAAGGAATCCCGCGAGCCCCGGCGCGACGCCGATGATCGGATGCTTGTCGGGCGTGTCCTCATAGAAGCCGGCCCACCCGGTCTTCACCTTCGCGCGCTCGAGGATCGGCAGCCGGTAGAGCGCGCGCTCCACAAGGGTCGGCAGGAAGTCCCAGTTCACACTGGCGTCGAACCCCGGACCGTCTGTCGGATCGGCCATGCCCATGAGCACCCCGCCAGATTCGCGATGAAAGTAGAGCCCGCTCGCGAACTCGACAGTGAGCGGGAAGTCGCGGTCGAGACCCGGCACCGGATCGGTCACGAAGATCTGACGCCGCAGCGGCCGGATCGGAAGATCGATCCCCGCGAGCTGACCGACCTCCGCGCCCCAGGCGCCCGCCGCGTTGACGACCGCCGCGCACGCGATCTCGCCCTTCGCGGTGCGGACGGCGGTCACGCGATCGCCCTCGCGCGTGATCGCCGTGACGGCCTCATGTTCGCGGAACGCCACGCCCTTTTCCCGCGCCCGCGCGACGTAGCCATTGAGGAGGCTCGTTGGATCGCAGTAGCCGTCGCGCATGCACAGCGTCGCGAAGCGAAGGTCATCGACGCGAAGCTCCGGGAAGACCTGATGGACGCCGGCACCGTCGAGTCGTTCGACGGGTACGCCGAGGCGCTTCCACATCGCGAGCGACTCCTCGAACGGTGCGACATCGCGCTCCTCCGTGATCAGGAATAGATACCCGACCTGGCGGAGGTGCGGGTCAACGCCCATCTCTTCTTCGAAGTGTTCGATCCGCGGCAGCGACCGGAGCGACAGCCGCACGTTGATCTCCGTCGAGAACTGCAGGCGCACGCCGCCGGCGTTGCGTGTCGTCGAGCCGCCACCCAGCTGGTCGCGCTCGAGCACGACCACGTCGCGCACGCCACGCGCCGCGAGGTGGTACGCGATGGAAGCGCCGATGATGCCGCCCCCGACGATGACGACGTCTGCCCGCTCCACGCTGGGCGCGAGGGCCTCCTACGACTGCTCCGGCGGAACTGCCGCCGGAGCGATGCGGACCATCGCGAGCATGGCTTTGTACAGCTCGAGGTAGTCGCGCGAGGCGTACGCGACGGCGCGGGCGCCGCTGCGTCGCGTCGCCGGGATGAGCTCCGCCATGTCGGCCATCGCCGACGTGAGAAAGACGAGCTCGATCTCGTTCGAGCCCTTCGCCACGAGTGGCTTGAGCGTCGACGCGAGGCCGATCGCGCGCGCCGCGCCCTCGCGCAGCGCCTCCTGCACGCGACTCGGATGGATCATCTTCGCCGAGAAACGGCCGGTGGCGTCCTTCGTCTTCACGGTCACGACGTCGGAAACAAGCGCGCGACCCTCGCGGCACGTCGCGTCATCGCCCGCGACGAGCGAGACCGTCGTTCCGAAATGGCCGGCGAGGTATGCGTTGAGCGTGGTCTCGCCGACCGGCTTCCCGTTGAGGCGGCACTCGAAGATCGCGCGACTGGCGTATGTGTGATCGAGCACCGCCTTGGGATGTCCCGCGCGCCCGTGATACCCGACGAAGAAGCAGGTGTCGTATCCGCCGTCGATCCCTTGGCCCATGCTCCACGGCTTCGCGGTGCCGGTGACGAGCTCCGCGCGCGGGTCGAGATCGTCGGCGAAGATGTTGTGCATCGCACCGTGCGAGTCGTTCACCAGGATGCGGCGCGCGCCGGCGCTCGCCGCGCCATCGATGCACGCATTCGCCTCGTCGGCCATCCACTTACGCGCCCGCTCGTACTCGACGCCCTGCATCATCACGTGGGAATACGCGGCAACGCCGCCGAGTCCTTCCATGTCGATAGAGATCCACACACTCGTGGCGGCGCGCTTCGGCACGACGGCGATGGTAGGAGGTCGAAACCGACTGTGCCGACGGCGGGACTCGAACCCGCACCCGCTTACGCGGACCGCCTCCTGAAGACGGCGCCTCAGCCAATTGGGCTACGTCGGCGAAGATTCAATTCTACGGCGGCGTCGCGTTTCGGGGCACGCTGATCGAATGGCGGGTGGCGTATCCCGCCCACTTGCGCCACTTGCGTTCCAGCCGTGGAACGTCCTGGTCCGCATACATCGCCGGAAGCAAGACGCGCGAAGCCTGGTTCCCGTACTTCAACCGATAGAACGGATTCTTGTGACCCTCTCGCTCGAACTCCTCTATGTACCCGGAGAGGCGTAGGGCGCAATAGAGCCGTGCTTGGATCCACTCGACGTGTCTGCGGCTGGCGGAGCTGAAGAACGTCCATAGCCGCTCGTATCGGTAGCTTCGGTACGTGCTGACCGTCGGGTGGTGGATCAGGGTGTAGATCGTCCCGTCGCCGTCGATGAGGCCGCGCGCGAGCGGCATCAGATGCTCGTCCGGCACGTCGATCCCGCCTAGTACGAGACTCTTTCGCGGCATGAGCCCGATCGTCAGCAGCCAACGGTAGAGGACGACGTGGCTGAACTGCCCTCGAAACGCCCAGCCTCCGAAGTCGCTCTCAAAGCGGCGATACCGGATGTTCGGCCTGTCGACGAGGCCGAGGAGAGTGCGCATGAGGTCTTCGTCTTTGAGATGAAGGCGATGTGGCGGCCGTCTCCGTACAGGCAGCCGTCGGTCGCGATCAGGCCGACCGCGTACGCCAGTCGAGCCGTCCACTCGATCGCCCCGGGAGTGGTGCCTCGAGGTCGGTACTGAAGGCCGCGATGCGCCGCTGCCGCGCGTGCTACACGCCCGTCAGTCGTCGCTGTGAGGCCCCTGCTCCATCCCTTTCCGATCCACGTATCTACGCACAGATCGGCACGCTTGTGTTGTCACACAAATGTGTCGGCAGGCTGCTATTTCGTGTGACAAGGCATGTCGGCGGCGGCTAGCGGCGCGCCGTCCTCACATACCAGTCTTCGGCGTTCCAGAAACGCTCGCGCGGATCGCTGATGGGCGCGATCTTCAGGCCCTGCACCTGACGGTTCTGCGCGTAGAGGTAGTCGCTGAAGTACAGGAACACCACTGGCACGTCGTTCGCGATCGCCTGGAAGACCGGCGCGTAGAGCTCGCGCCGCTTCGCCTGATCGGTCGTGCGTCGCGCAGCTTCGAGGCTGCGGTCATTGCTCAGGGTCGAGTAACCCGAGAAGTTGTGCCCCGGGTCCTTGATCTCGGTCGAATGGAAGAACGAATACGGGTCGGGGTCACCGCTCACGCTGATCCCGATCAGCAGCGCGTCGTAGGTTCGTTCGCGCGCCGCCGTTTCCAGGAGCTCGGTGAATGGCATCGCCTTGAGCTCCACGCGCATGCCGATCGCGGACAGATCGTCGGAGATCTGTAGCGCGGCAGCCACGCGCGCCGGCTCGTTCGACGTCGTGATGGCGAAGGCGAGCTTCACCCCACCGCGGTCGCGAACGCCATCGCCGTCGTGATCCTTCCAATCCGCGGCATCGAGCAGAGCTTTCGCGTCCTCATAGGACCGCACGTAGCGCGTGACGTCCTTTATGTACGCCCACGAGGACTGCGGAACGAATTCGTCTGCGACGGCACCACGGCCGTCGGCCGCGAGCTGGAGCACGCGGCCGCGGTCGATCGCGGTCGCGATCGCTTGTCGCACCGCCCGGTCGCGGAACGTCGCCTTGTCCGGCCGCAGGTTCAGGAACAATGCGGTGAAGTCGTTGGTGCCGAAGCTGTAGAGGTTCGCGTTCTTTAGACCCCGGGCACGCTCCGCGTCTCCGGTGGACAGGCCGCCGACCCCATCGATCTCGCCGCGACCGAGCGCGGTGAGCGCTTCCGACGCGTCCGGATACGAGCGGAGCACGAGACGGTCGAGGTAGGGCCGCGTGCGATCCGGGGCGGTGCGATAGAAGGAGTCGTTGCGCGCGAGGACGGTCTGCCGCGCATCAGCCTCGATCACACGAAAGGGCCCGCTGCCGACCGGATGCTGGTTGAACGCGACGCGCGGCAGCCCCGAGTACTCGACCTTCGCGAGCAGGTGCGACGGCAGCAGCGGGACCGTCGTGCTCGCCGCGAACGGTCCGTACGCGTCCGGCAACGTGAACCGCACGACGCGATCGGTGACGCGGTCGACCCTTACGCCCCGGAACGCGTCGCTATACGGACCGACATAGGCCTTGTCCTGGAGCAGCGCGATCGTGTACACGACGTCGTCCGAGAGCACCGGCTTGCCGTCGTGCCACTTCGCGTCGTCTCGGATCTGGAAGGTCCAGACCTTTCCATCGTCGCTCGTCGTGAAGGACGCCGCGAGATCCGTTCGGATCGAACCGTCGCTCTGGTATCGGGTCAATCCGCTGAAGACGAGTCGGACGACGTCGTCGTCAACGGGAGTTGCGGCGAGGACGGGGTTCAGGAACTGCGCGGCGCTCGTCACGCCTTCGACGTACGTGCCCCCGTATGCGGGCACGATCGTCTTCGTCTCGGCCCGGTCGATCGCCACGGCAGCGCCACTGACGACGACCAAGAGCCCGATGAGAGCGACGACGATGAACTTGTCGCGGGCCCTCATTTAGGCGCTGGCTGAACGAGCGCCCAAGAGCGAAATGACCACGTAGACGACGATGAGGACGATCGTCAGCCTGAACAGCGTGCGCTCGAGCCCACGGCGGCTCCGGTATGCGGTCGACTCACCACCGAAGGTCGAGGACAGCCCGGTGCCGCGAGCCTGAAGCAGGATCGAGGCGCCGACGGCCACGGCAATGACGATCTGGGCGACCTGAAGAAGATCCACGGGGTCACTCCATTCTAGGACTAGCGGCGCGTGTACACGTAGAGCTGCTGGCACCACACGAACGCCCGGCAGAGCCCAAGAGTGCGCGTCGGCATCTGGTAGCGCTCTAACACCGCAGCCACGAGATCAGCATTCCAGCGTTGACGCGCGTAGCCGGGACCGACATCGAGCCCCTCGAGGTCGACTTCGGTCACGATCGCGTCGAACCGACCCCCGCGTACCGCTGCGAGCAACGCGGCCCCCTCGATCCGTCCGCTCCCGTAGAGCCGGGACCAAAGGAAGAGATCGTCGACCATCGGCTCACGCCCCGTCGCCACCAGGAGGCCGCTGTCTTCGACCAAGACGGTCCCGGGCACGTTGTCGCGCACGAAGGCGATGCGTTCCGGACTCCCCCATTTGCCAGTCGGCTGAAGAAGACTGGGAAAGCCCGCGAATGGATTGAGCAGGACGACCGCGAGCGTTAGCTGCCCGAGAGACGCCAGCGGGTACACAGGTCGGAGTGCGAGCCGCGGGGCGAGACTGGCTGCGGTCAGAGCGAGCGCCGCTGAGAGGTCAAGGAAGTAGTTGATCGTCGCTCCCTCGCGACCTCCGAGCAACAACACACCGACCGCGCCAGCGAGATATGCGGCAATCACAGCGTCGCGCGCGCGTGTCGCCACTGCGGTCCCGATCGGGACCGCCAACACCAGGGCGGCGACGAACAGGAGCCCGACCAGCAGTTCGAAGCGCCAGGGCAGCGCGTTCCAGTCAATAACGTGCAGACGCATTGCTTCGTCCGGCGGATACGTGAAGACGAATACGACCACGGCGGTAACCGCCCCGGCACCGAGCGCGCGGAGCGCGGCGAGCGGATCGCGCCTGGCCACGTACGCGAAGAGCGCAAGGCCGGGGACGAGCGCCGTCGGTTTCGCAAGCGCGGCGGCTCCTATGAGAGCGCCGGCGAGCACGTGATTCGGTCGGTCGCGTGCAAGAACGATCACCGCGCCGACGGTGAACGCCAGAGCGACGGGATCGGGCTTCAGCGCCGCGCCCCACTGCATCACGGGAACGGAGGCGATCCATCCGAATGCGAGCGTCGCGGCGACCAGCAAGCCGGCGGGGCGGGCGCGCCAGGCGATCGCGCCGGCGACGAACAGTGTTGCGACCACGCTAAGCACGCGGCCCGTCACGAAGGGATCGTCGCCGATACCCGCGAGATGAAAGAAGAGGGGCGGGTAGTTGGCCGCCGTAAAGATCGGATCCGCATCGAGCGAGAACAGGGGGTTGCTGTACTCGACATGCGCGCGCGCCAGGATCGCGGCGTGTGCGACGGCACCTTCGCCGTAGAGAACGGGGCCGCGCAGCGTGACCGCCCAGATCCAGCTCCCTATCACGATCAGTGCGAGCGCGGTCGCAACCGCCCCATAGATCCACCACGCGACACGCGTCCGCATCAGCGCGGCTGCAGCAGGGAGCGCCCGGTCATGCGATCGGGAACGGGCAGCCCGAGAAGGGTGATCAGCGTCGGCGCGATATCGCGCAGGCCGCCGTCTCGCAACGAGAATCGTGCGGCGTCGCGGGCGACGAAGACGACGGGCACCGGATTCATCGAATGCTGCGTGTTCCGCCCGCCGTCGGGGAACAACAGCTCCTCCGCATTCCCGTGATCGGCGGTGACGATGACGCAGCCGCCCGCGGCGAGCGCCGCGTCCACCACGCGCCCGACCGCGGCATCCGTCGCCGCCATCGCCGCGACCGTGGCGTCGAGGTCCCCGGTATGCCCGACCATGTCGGGATTCGCGAAGTTCACGACCGCGAAGTCATACGTGCGGCTCTGGATGGCCTTGACGAGCGTGTCGGCGACGCCCGCGGCGCTCATCTCAGGGTGCAGGTCGTAGGTCGCGACTTTGGACGAGGGGACGAGGATCCGGTCCTCACCAGGGAACGGCGGCTCGTGGCCGCCGTTGAAGAAATACGTCACGTGCGCGTACTTCTCCGTCTCGGCGGTATGGAACTGCTTCAGGCCGGCCTCGGACAGCAGCTCTGCCATCGGCACGACATCGGCGGGTGCGAACGCGACCCTCACGTCCGGGATGCCGACCTTGTATTCGGTGAGCGTCACGAAGGTCAGGTCATGGGGGACGCGCCTCCGCGGAAAGGCGTCGAAGTCCGCCTGCATGAGCGCCCACGTGAGCTGCCGCGCGCGATCGGGTCGGAAGTTGAAGAAGACGACGGCGTCGCGGTCCTGCATCGGCGCACCCTCGCGCACGACGTGGGGTTTCATGAGCTCATCGCTGCACGCGCTGTCCTTGTAGCAGAGCTCCACCGCGGCCGTCGCGGTCTCGCATCGTGGTCCGGCCGCGTCGACGATCGCGTCGTAGGCAAGCTCGGTGCGATCCCAACGCTTGTCGCGGTCCATCGCGAAGTAGCGGCCGTGCACCGTCGCGATCGGCGCCGAGACCTGCGGCAGGAGCTCGAGCGCGCTGCGCGGGGGCATGTCGCGGCCGTCAAGGAAGGCGTGCACGACGACGCGCGCCACGCGCTCGCGCTTCGCGAGCTCGATGAGCGCGGCGAGATGCTTCATGTCCGCATGCACCCCACCCGTGGAGATGAGCCCCATCAGGTGGAGCGTGCCCCGCTCGCGCACCGCGGCGCATGCCGCTCGCAGGACGGCGTTCTCAAAGAACGTGCCGTCGTCGATCGCGTCGTTGATGCGAACGAGCTCCTGGTACTGGATGTAGCCCGCGCCCATCGTCAGATGACCGACCTCGCTGTTGCCCATCACGCCGTCAGGCAGCCCGACGGCACGGCCGCTCGCCTCGAGCTTCGCGTGCGGGTAGCGCGCGAACAGCGCATCGAGGCGTGGCGTCTTGGCGCGCGTGACGGCGTTACCGGGGCCGTCCGGCGCGATCCCCCACCCATCGAGCACGCACAGCACGACCGGCCGGTACGCCGCCGTCACGCGAAGGCCCGCACGATCGCTCCGAACTCCTCGGCTTTCAGCGACGCGCCGCCCACGAGCGCGCCGTCGATCCCGTCCGCAGCCGCGAACTCGCCGACGCCGGCCGCGGTGACGCTGCCTCCATACAGGATCGGCGTGCGGTCGCCGGGGAGACCCGCGGCCTCGAGCGTGCGGCGGATGACACGTGCCGCAGCCGCCGCGTGCGCGCCGGTCGCGGGACGTCCGGTTCCGATGGCCCAGATCGGCTCGTATGCGATCACGAGCTGCACGGCGCGCTCGCGATCGGCCCGGAGCGGCGCGACATCCGCCGCGACCTGACGAGCGACCACGGCCTCGGCGTCGCCTACGAGATGTTGAGCCTCGCTCTCGCCGACGCAGAGCACGACGCGCAGCCCCGCGGCGATCGCGCGCGCGAGCTTTCGCGCGACGCGCGTGTCGTCGTCACCGAGATCGCGGCGCACCTCGGAGTGGCCGACGATCGTTCCCGCGACCAGCCCCGCGAGCATCGACGCCGCGATCTGCCCGGTGTACGCGCCCTTGTCCTCCCAGTGCACGTCCTGCGCGTAGACGAGGACATGCGTCCCGCGCACGGCGTCGGCCACTGCCGCAAGCGCGATCGCGGGCGGCGCGACTGCGACACCAACATCGCCCGCAGGCGCGGCGGACACGACCGCGCGCGCGAGCGCGACAGCGTCGGCGATCGTCGGTGGGTTCATCTTCCAGTTGCCCACCACCAGGCGCGCCCTCGTCATCGCAGAGCCTCGTCAATAACGCGGCGAAGACGCTGCCGCACCACCCACTTCGTGGTGTCGAGCCGCGCGGCGAGCTCCGCAAGCGTGGCCTCAGGCGCCCGAAGCCGCGCGGCTGCGGCGGCGCGCACCTCGACGGGCAGCCGCGCGAGCCGACCCGAGCGCGCCAACACGCGCACGGCCTCGATCTGATCGCGCGCCGCGGCGACCGCGCGCGCGAGATTCGCCGCGTCCGCGTTGACGCTCGCGTTCGTCCGGCCGCGCATCTCGCGCGAGACGCGCCGTGTCTCGAAGCGCAGCAGCGTCTCGCCCGCCCCCGCGTGACGCAAGAACGATGCGATCGCGTCGCCGTCGCGCAGCATCAGTACCGGCCGGCCGCGCCGTACGCGCGCGCGTGGAGCGAACCCTTCGCGCCTCAGCACGGCGCGCGCTCGCGTCGCCTCGCCACGCGGCGGCCGGACCTCGAGCAGGTAACCGGACGGTCCGGCCGAGACGGAGCCGCCGGCGAGGAACAGGCCACGCAAATAGGTGCGCCGGCAGCACTCACGCCGCAGTGAGGCACGACCGGCGACGAGCTCGGCCGCGTGAGCGACACGCCGGGCGGGAGCGCCGAGATGCTCGGCACGCGGGAGAAGCGCAGCCAGCACGCGACGATCACAGTCGCGCGGGAGCACGCGCGCCAGCTCGGCCTTCACCTCTTCGGACAGCGGCGAACGCTGCGCCCTGGTCACGCCGCGTCGGCTCAGGTGACCACCTCCGGGCGCCCGACGTCGCGGTGCTCGACGGTGATCTCGCCCGGCCAGAAGTCCTTCAACCGTTTCGCCACTTCGTCCGCGATCACGACAGAGCGATGCCAGCCGCCGGTACAGCCGAAAGCCACACCGAGACGTGCCTTCTTCTCGTCCTCGTACCGCGGCAGTGCGAATCGCAGCAGCGGCATGAGATACGACAGGAACTCTTGCGTCGCCGGGTGGCCCAACACGAAGTCGCGCACCGCGGAGTCCCGACCGGTCTTCGGCCGCAGCTCCGGTATGTAGAACGGGTTCTCCATGAAGCGCACGTCGAATACAAGATCGGCCGCGGGGGGAACGCCGTTCTTGTATCCGAAGCTCGTCACGTGGACGAGCATCCCGGTGGTCGCGCCGCCATAAAGCGAGTGGAGCGTGTCGCGAAGGTCTTTGACTGTCAGATACGTGGTGTCGATGACCTTGTCGGCCCGAGCACGCAGCGCGACGAGGACGCGCCGTTCTTCGTCGATCGAAGGCTGCACTCCTCCCGCGGTCTCCAGCGGATGGCGGTGGCGGGTCTCGCTGTACCGGCGCAGCAGCACATCGTCGGACGCGTCGAAGAAGAGGATGTGCGGACGATCGCCCGCGGCGGCGAGCTCGTCGAGGGCGGCGCTCGCCTCGGCGAACAGCGCGCCGCTGCGAGCGTCGATCACGAACGCGACGCGTGGATGCCCGCCGCGCCGGCACACGTCGATCGTCGTCTTCATCAGCGCCGGCGGGAGGTTATCGAGCGTGTAGTAGTCGAGGTCCTCGAAGACCTTCACCGCCTGCGATTTGCCCGAACCGGAGAGGCCAGTCACGACGACGAAATCGGGCGCACCCTTCGTCGCCATCACGCGCAGGGCGTCAGTCGGGCAGGACCATCGAGAGGCCCCAGCTGACGATCGAGATGACGATCGCGGCGACGAGCGCGACGAGGAAGCCGTTGACGACGAAACCCAGGAACGGGATCGCCGAGACCAGCAGCAGCATCAGCGCGTTGATCACCAAAATGAAGAGGCCGAGCGTCATACACGTGATCGGCAGCGAGACCATGACGAGGATCGGCTTCACGATCGCGTTCACGATCCCGAGCGCGAGGCCGGTGAGGATGAGCGAGAGGTAGCGACCGAGATCGCCCATCCCGTAGTCGACCTGGCCCCACTTGATGGAGTCGGGCGAGTAAAGGTTCACGACGTACGCAGCGACGACGATCGCCAGGGCGTTGATCAGCGCCCGCCACACGATGCCCATCGGCCCTAGCCTAGCGGGACGCGCTAGTACTGTCCGAGCGTGCCCCGGATGCGCATCGTGCGCTCGGCCCGCGCGAACGCCCACCTACCGACCGGGAACACAAGGAGCGTCGTGGCGATCAGGCCGACGTACTCGAGCGTCGGGTCAAAGAGGGGTCGCGCACCGAGCGCGTGCTGGCGCAGTAGATCCATCGCGTACGTCGTGGGAAGCAGCAGCGCGAGGGGCTGAAGCACCAGCGGCAGGAATGTGATCGGAAAAGACACGCCCGACGCGATCCCATACAGGAAGTTCGTGCAGTCGACGAAGAAGTTCGCCTCGCGGATGACGAGCACGATCCCGGCGAGGAGGTACGCGACACCGAGCATCGCGACGACCGCGACGAGGAGCGCCGGAAGGGCATAGACGATGTTGAGGCTGAAATGCAGGCCGAAGAAGGCGATGCCGACGGCGAAGAGCATGAGCTGTCCGACCATGAACTGGGCGATGCCAAAGATGGCCCGCCCGATGAGGATGGTGTCGTGCCGCGTCGGTGTCAGCCATGTCGGCTCGAGGGTCCCGAGGTCCATCTCCCAGCGAAGCGACATCGCCATCGCCCAGAACGTCGTCGACACGAGCCCGGCGATCACGCCACCCATGAAGATGAAGCCCGACAGGTTGTCCGTCCCGATCGCGGACTCGAGCCCGATGACGCGCCCGCCGACCGCGAAGGCAGCGCCGAAGAGGAACGCGGGGATCACTCCCTGATAGAGGGGAATGAACAAGGTCGCGAACATCGACCACTTGTAGCGCGAGAAATTGCGGATGTCCTTGCGCGCGATCGCGAGCGCCGCGCGGAGCTCGTCCATCAGTACCGGCCGAGCATTCCGCTACGGCGAGCGCCGCGTTCCAGCGCGCGGAACGTCACGATCGCCAGCATGGCGAAAGCTGCCGTGAGGCCGAACGTGATCGCGAGATCGCCCGCGACATCGCCGAGCCCCAGACCGCGCAGAAGCACCGCGCGGATGTCCTGGACGATGTACGTGGGCGGCAGGACCCACGCGACGGCCTGCGCCCAGCCTGGAAGCATCAGTACGGGGAACGTGATGCCACAGGCGAGAACGAAGATGCCACGCACGAGCTGCACGATCGGCCCGATCTCGCCGAAGCGCAGGACACCCGCCGCAAAGAGCGTGCCGATGGCATACAGCGCCGGCAGCGCGAACGCGATCACGGCCATCGTGCGCAGCACGCCATCGAGCGGAAGCGCGACGCCGAACAGGATCCACATAGCGGCGCCCATGACCACGAACGTCAGCCCCAGGGTCGGCAGCGCCGCGGCGGGCGGCCCGAACAGCGCGACGAGCCGTGACGTCGGCGTGAGGAACATCGCCTCGAGCGTTCCGCGCATCTGCTCCGTTCGCAGCGCGGTACCGGGACCCCACAGGATCGTCGACAGCCACATGTACATGGCAAAGCCGACGAAGACGAAGCCGGCGACCTCCACCGTTCCAGACCGTTCGGCGAACGCGGCGATGGCCTTCGGATCGGAGCCCGAGTATGCCTGTCCCATGAGCACGTAGGACGCGGGTAGCAGCACCGGCCAGAAGATGAGGCCGAGCCACATCGTCGGATAGCGCCGGACGGTGCGCAGCTCCTTTCGCACCGCCGCGACGAACGCGCGGAGGTCGGCGGCGATGAGCGTCACTCGCGCAGCGCGCGACCGGTCAGCGAGAGGAACACGTCCTCGAGCGTCACGGGCACCACTTCGACGTGGCGCACGGTCGCGCCGGAGGCCTGCGCGGCATCGAACGCGGCCGGCACGAGCTCGCGGGCGGACCGGCAATGCACGGTCACCGCGAGCGTCCCATCGGTGCGCTCGTGGCGCGCGACGGTCCCGACGCGCGCGAGCCGCTCGAGAAGTGCGGCGCCGTCGCCCGCGAGTCCGATGTCGAGCCGGACGATCTCCTCGGCGCGGATCGTCCGCTTCAGCGCGGCCGGCGAGTCGAGCGCGACGATCCTGCCGTGATCGATGATCGCGACGCGGTCGCAGAGCTGGTCCGCTTCCTCCATGTAGTGCGTGGTCAGCAAGACGGTGCGGCCCTGTGCGCGAAGGTCGCGCACGCGGTCGCGCAAGTCGCGCGCCGACTGCGGATCGAGGCCGACGGTGGGCTCGTCGAGGATGACGAGCGGCGGATCTGGCAGCAGAGCCCGCGCGAGAGCCAGCCGCTGACGCATCCCCGTCGAATAGCGCTCGACGTAATCGTCCGCGCGGTCGCTGAGCTTCACGGCGGCGAGCGCCCTGTCGATGCGCTCCTTCATCCCCTTCGGCGGCACGTGATAGAGCGCGGCGAAATACTCGAGGTTCTCGCGGGCCGTGAGCTTCCAGTACAGGCTGCGCTCGCCGGAGAGCATCGCGCCGAGCTTCGCTCGCACCTCGCGCGGACGGCGCGCGACATCGATGCCGAGCACCTCGATGGCGCCACTGGTCGGCTCGAGGAGCGTCGAAAGCATCTTCATCGTCGTCGTCTTGCCGGCGCCGTTCGGACCGAGCAGTCCGAAGATCTCGCCGGTCTCCACTCTCAGGTCGATGCCATCGACAGCCCTGATGCGCGTGCGCTGATCCGGTCGGCCACGCAGCCTGTGCCAGACCGTATGGCGACCCTTCTCGAATTCCTTGACCAGCCCCGTCGCGACGACGGCGGCGATCACTCGACCTGATCAATCTCTCGGCTGTGCCGAGAGACACGCTCAAGGCTGGTGGTCTCGCTCCTCGCGGGTGAACCGCTCGTCGCTCGTCTCATTCAACAAAGATCTCGACCCGGTCTTCGTCGTCTGCGATGTCCACGAACTTGCCCGGGTATTCGATCGAGCGAAGGAGCTCATCGAGGTCGATGCCGAATTTCGACAGGTGGCCGCGGACCAGCCCGCTCGAGGCGAGCTTCATCTTTCCCACTCGCGCGATCGCGAGAGGGATGGCGACGTTGACCTTCTGCTGCCCGTTCTCGGTGACGCGGATGCGCAGGATGCGCCCGCGGGCGCCGGGCGGGATCGGCGGCTCGGGTGCGAGCGGTGGCGTGGGCGGGGTGGGCGGCGTCGGCCCGCGCGGCCGTTCGTCGATGTCACCCAGTGCGCGCAGGAGGCGGAAGGCCTGCTCGACGTCGACCTTGCCCTCGGCCAGCAGCTTCAGGACCTGCCTGCCCTCGTCGCTCGGCATCAGCGCCCCCGGCGAGCGGCATCGAGCGCGGCCGCGGCGTCGTCCACGCCAAGCTCGCCACGCGCGAGACGCTCGAGCACCGAGCGGACCTCCTCACGCGACGACATGTCCATGGGCTGCGTCCGCTCGACGTCGGCCGCCCTGGCCTCGTCGGGCGTGAATTCTTCCGTCTGCGCTTCGTCGGGTGTCGACGCGCTCGTCCCGCGCACAGTGAGATCACCACTGACGGTCTTGACGCCGACGTGGCCGTGGCCACCGCCGACCACCACGCCGTACTCCTTGCGACCGCGCCGCACGATGCGCGCGGGAAGCTCGCACTCGACATCGCCGCTCGCGGTGCGGTACTCGATCGTCACGTCCGCTTCTGCGAGCGCCAGCTCCACGTCCCCACTGATCGTCTTGAAGCGGTGTTCTTTCCGAGGATCGAGGCGGCCTTCGATCTGGACGTCCCCGCTCACAGTGTGCAGCTGGGTCGAGCGCAGTCGTGAGCCGTTGATCGTGACGTCGCCGCTCACGGCGTTCCCCTCGAGGTGCCCGACGTAGCGCCGGCAGTCGACGTCGCCACTCACCGACTTCAACCGCATCGGTCCCTGCACGTCCTCGAGCCGCACGTCCCCCGACACGGTCTGGATCTCGATCGGCCCATGAACGCCCTCGACGGACAGCTCACCGCTCACGGTCTGCGCGTCGACCGCGCATTCCGCCGGCACCGTGATGTCGAAGTCGACACGGAAGCGCTTGCCACGGAAGAGGTCGAGCCAGCCGCGCTCCTGCTCGTACAGGTGCGGCTCCACGAGAAGCTCGTCACCGTGTTTCTCCATACGCACCTCGAGGTTCTGCAGCAGCCTCTTCGCGCGGTCCTCGCTGCTTGCGCTCACGCGCTTGCGCGCGACGACCCGGATCTCGCCCGGCGCGCCCGCCGCGGTGACCGAGGTCTCCCCGGAGACGTTCCGTACCTTCAGGTGCGGCGTCTGCTTGAAGGTGAAGCGCTCCTCGATCGACTCGGAGTAGCTCTCGCCGCCCACATCGCCGACAAAATCCCCGACGAACGCGCGCGCGAACTTGCCGGCGTCGAACTCGCGGCCGTCGATCTTGAACGCAGCGCTGCCCGATCCGAATTCGATCCTGTGTGAACGGTGCTCCGCGCGGCGTGACGCGTGATCGGCGTGGCGCGCCTCCCGTTCCGCATCGCGCTCGGCGCGACGCGCCTCGCGTTCCGCGCGGCGCTCCTCGCGCCCTTCCCGCGACGCCCAGGGCCCGCGATCCGGATCTTCGTCCTTCTCCGCGTCCTTTGCGGCATCCTTCGCGGCATCCTGGGCGGCCTTCTCGGCCGCTTTTGCGGCGTCGCGCTCCTCGTCGTCGTGGCGGTGTTCGCTCACGAGGTCGGCTCGCCTTCGAGCAGATTGGCAGCGTCCTCGGCGGCGATGCGCCCCTCCGCGAGCTCCCGCAGGATCTCCTTGCGCCGCTCGCTCTCGCGGTCCGGCTCGGCCTGCGACGGGAAGCCGAGCGCGCGGATCATCGCGTCGAGGCGCGAGCGCACCGTCGGGTACGAGATGCCGAGCTCGCGCTCGATGTCCTTGAAGTTGCCGCGGGCGCGTATGAACGTCTCGAGGAATTCGAGCTGGTCCGGGGAGAGCGCGTGGAAGCGGCCAAGTGAGAACGAGCCTTCCATGCGCGTGCCGCAGCTGTCGCACTCGAGGCGCACGACCTTTAGCTGTTCCGAGCAGATGGGGCACTTCGCGACCACTGGATTCGCCATGCATCGAAGATGCGTCTCGACCTAAAGGAAAGTCAAGCGTTCCTCACGGTTCTGTAGCCGAGATATCGAAACGATGAGGTGACGGAACGCGTCGCGGATCACACAACTGCGCGCAGGCGCCGGACCGTCACACGAACAGGTGGTAATGCTGGAACTCGTCGTCCCGCCGCCAGCCGCACGACTCGTACAGCGCCTGCGCCGTGCTGTTCGTCACCGCCGTTGCCAGGACCAGCCCTTTCGCCTCGGTCTCGACTGCCCACTGCCTCGCGCGATCAAGCAGCCGCCTGCCGACACCCCCGCGCCGGACACCTGGCCCGACGAACAGATCGTTCAGGATCCAAAGGCCCTTCAGCGACACCGAGGAGAACGACGGGTACAGCTGCGTGAACCCGAGCGCTTCTCCGTGATCGTCGCCCACTGCCAGGAAGATCACCGACTCACCGCGTCGCAGGCGCTCGTCGAGAAATGCGCGCGCCGCGACGACATCGGAGCGCTGCCCGTAGAACTGCCGATACGCGTCGAACAGCGTCGCGGCATCGTCCAGGTCCGAAAGGGTCGCGCGCTTGATGAGCATCAGGACGACAGCGCCTGTTTGATCCGCTCCGCGAGCGCCGGTCCCACGCCACCGACCGCTGCGAGCTCCTCGACCGGCGCCTCCTGCATCGCTCTCACGGATCCGAATTTCCGGAGCAGCGCGCGCTTGCGTGCCGGTCCGACACCGGCGACGTCGTCCAGGATCGATCGGATCGCTCGGCGCGCACGTACCTGCTGGTGGTACGTGACGGCGAAACGGTGCGCTTCGTCGCGTATCCGCTGGACCAGGTACAGGCCCTGAGCATTGCGCGGCAGGACGATCGGATCGGGCCGGTTCGGTACGAACAGCTCCTCGCGCTCCTTGGCCAGTGCGGCGATCGGGATCTGCAGCCGGCCCGCGTCCGCGAGTGCGTCGAGGCCCGCGGAGAGCTGTCCCTTGCCACCGTCGAGGATCACGAGGTCGGGCAGAGGCCACGACGACTGCGCCTCCGGTGACGCACTCCGCGCGAAGCGCCGCTTCAGCGTGTCGCGCATGTTCGTGAAGTCGTCGTTGCGGTCGGTGATGCGCGCGCGGAAGCGGCGGTACTGCGATCTTGCCGGGCGGCCATCCTCGAACACGACCATCGAGCTCACCACGCTGGTGCCCTGCACGTGGCTCACGTCGTAGCACTCGATCCGCTTCGGCGGCCCCTCGAGACCGATGGCCTCCTGAAGCTCTCGTAGCGCGACCTCGGTCTTGCCACGGTCGGCGAGCCACCGCACGCGTTCCTGTTCGAGCGCGTCCGTCGCGTTGCGCTCCGCGAGCTCCGCAAGGTGTCGTTTCTTGCCGCGCTGCGGCACGAGGAGTCGCGCCGGACCTCCGCGCCGCTCCGTCAGGAACGTTTCCAGCGAAGCGGATTCGGGCAGCGCCATCGGCGTCACGATCTCCGGCGGCAGCGTCGTCGCGGCGCTGTAGTGCTGGCGCAGGAACGAGGCGACCACCTCTGGCGGGCCGGCGCCCTCCGAGCCCTCCAGCGCGAAGTGATCGCGTCCGACGATCGTGCCGTCGCGCACGCGGAAGAGTTGCACGACCGCGTCCCCCTCGGCCAATGCCGCGGCGAGCACGTCGAAGTCGTCACCCTTGTACGCGTGCACCTCCTGCCGATCGAGGGTGCGATCGATCGCGGTGAGGCGGTCGCGAAGCGCAGCTGCGCGCTCGAACTCGAGCACCTCGGCCGCCGACTCCATCTCCTTGCGCGTCGCGCGCGCGAGCGTCTCGTAGCGACCTTCCAGGAAGAGAACGCTCTTGTCGATCGTGGCGCGGTACTCGTCCTTCGTCGTGTTGCCGACGCACGGCGCGGTGCAGCGCTTGAGGTGGAAGAGCAGACATGGTCGCCCGCCGGGGAGCGCGCTCGGCGGTACGGTCCGGCCGCGACCCTCGTCCCCCGCGAGGATCGTGAGCTTGCAGGTGCGATACGGGAACAGCTTCTGGAGCAGATCGAGCGACTGATCGACCGACTTCGCGTTCGCGAACGGTCCGAAGTAGCGCGCGGTGCGGTCGCCGAGCGAACGCGTGCGCAGGATGCGCGGGAAGTCCTCGCCGAGCGTGATCTTCACGTATGGATAGGACTTGTCGTCCTTGAGGCGGATGTTGTACCGAGGCTTGTGCTGCTTGATGAGGTTCGCCTCGAGGAGGTACGCCTCGGAGATCGACCCCGTCACCGCGAACTCGACCCGTTCCGAACGCTCGACCATGCGGACGTGGCGCACGTCGAGGCTGGGGCCGAAATACGCGCGGACCCGGTCCCGGAGGACATCGGCCTTGCCCACGTAGAGGACGCGACCGCGGCTGTCCTTGAACAGGTAGACGCCCGGCGCGTCCGGGAAGGACGCGACCTGGGCCTCGAGGCTCTCGCGCCGCTCGTCCTTGTTCATGCTCGGGAGTCCAACGGCTATCCTTTCACGCGGCGGAGGGAACTTTGCGCGAAGCGAAAGACACCGGCGCGGCCCCGAAGCGTGCTCGGCGATCGGTCCAGTCGGTCGACCGGGCGCTCGACCTGCTCGAGGCGCTGGCGGCGGCCGAGGGCGAGGTCTCGATCACCGCCCTCGCTGCGCGCACCACCCTCCATGTGTCCACGGTCCATCGTCTCCTATCCACGCTGCTACGTCGCGGGTATGTTCGCCAGAACCCTGAAACGAGCCGCTACTACGCCGGCGCGAAGCTGGCGACGCTGTCCGAGGGCCGGTCGCGCTTCGGCGAACTCCGCCTCCGCGTTCGGCCGGTGCTGCGGGCGATCACCGAAGCCACTCGTGAGACCGCCAACCTCGTCGTCCTCGACGATCTGGCCGCCGTGTACATCGAGACGATCCCGAGTCCGCAGGTGGTGCGGCTCTTCACGCAGGCCGGCAACCGCGTGCCGCTCCACGCTACCGGTGCGGGCAAGGCGATCCTCGCCGCGCTTCCGGCCGCGCGACGCGACGGCGTCCTCGATCGGCTCGAGCTCCGGCCGTACACGCCGCACACGATCGTCGACCCGGCCACGCTGCGTCGCGCGCTCGAGGAGATCCGCGAACGCGGTTACGCCATCGACGACGAGGAGTACGACGACGGCGTCCGGTGCGTCGCGGTGCCGGTCATGGGCGCGCCCAGCGAGCTCATCGGCGCCCTCTCGATCTCAGCGCCGGCGAATCGGCTCACGCGGCAGCGCTGCACGGAGCTCGTTCCGTTGCTGCGGCGCTCGGCGTCGGAGCTCGCCGCGGCCCTCCGCGAGAAGACCGAGCCGTCGGCGTGACCATACGCGCGGGGTTGCGCGGCGCGCCGCTCATCTCGGCGCTGACGGATCTTCTCGGGAGGGACAAGGTCCTGGGCACGCGCGAGGACCTCCTCATCTACGAGTACGACGGCGCGGTCGACACCGCGACACCCGACGCGGTCGTGCTCCCGAACGACACGTCCGACGTCGCGAAGCTTTCGCGCTTCTGCCATCAGAACGACGTGCCCATAGTTCCCCGCGGCGCGGGCACCGGTCTGTCCGGTGGCGCGATCGCCGTCGAGGGCGGCGTCGTCGTGTCCTTCGCGCGGATGTCGCGGATCCTCGAGATCGACGTGCCCAACATGCGCGCGGTCGTGCAGCCCGGTCTCGTCAATCTGCACCTGTCGACTGCGGCGGCGCCGCACGGCCTGTACTTCGTTCCCGATCCATCGAGCCAGAAGGCGTGCACGATCGGCGGGAACGTGGCGGAGAACTCCGGTGGTCCGCACACGCTGGCGTACGGCGTCACGACGAATCACGTGACCGGCATGGAGATCGTCCTCTCCGACGGGACCGTCGTGCGGCTCGGAGGGAAGGCCGTCGAGTACGACGGCTACGACCTCATCGGCGCGTTCGTCGGCTCGGAGGGAACGCTCGGCATCGTCACGGAGATCACCGTGCGCCTCACGCCGCTGCCCGAGGACAAGCGCACCATCCTGGCGGCGTTCCCGACGATCGACGGCGCGTCCGAGACGGTGTCCGCGATCATCGGCGCCGGCATCGTGCCCAGCGCGATCGAGCTCATGGACCAGCTCGCGACCGAAGCGGTCGAAGCTGCGGTCGGCGCGGGCTACCCGCTCGACGCGGGCGGCATCCTGCTCATGGAGGTCGATGGCCTCCGCGACGGTCTCGATGACGCGGCGACGCGCATCGAGGAGATCTGCCGCGCCAACGGGGCGACGACGCTCCGGCGCGCGGCGACGACGCTCGAGCGCGATCGGCTGTGGGCCGGACGCAAGGGCGCGTTCGCCGCGATGGGGCGCCTCGCGCCCGCGTACTACGTGCAGGACGGCGTGATCCCTCGAACGCGACTGCCCGAGGTGCTCCGCACCGTCCGGGAGGTCGCCGAGCGACACGGCGTGCGTATCGCGAACGTCTTTCACGCCGGCGATGGCAACCTCCACCCGCTCATCCTCTTCGCGAATATGAGCGAGCTCGAAGGCGTGAAGCAGGCGGGTCTTGAGATCCTCGAGGCCTGCGTCGCGGCCGGCGGCTCGATCACCGGCGAACACGGCGTGGGCATGGAGAAGAACTGCTTCATGCCACTGCAGTTCACCGCGGAGGATCTCGCGACGATGGGACGCGTGAAGACCGCGTTCGATCCGCATGGTCTTTCGAATCCGGGAAAGATCTTCCCTACTCCGGGCCGGTGTCGCGAGTTCCAGCTCGGCGCGACTCGGTGAACGCGACGACCACCGAGCGCATCCGTCCCACTGACGCCGCTGCGTGCGCACGGGCTATCGCCGACGCCGCGGCGGCGTCACGCAGCATCCGCATCCGTGGCGCCGGCACGAAGGACTACATCGGCGAAATGCTTCCGACCGACGCCGTGCTCGACACGACCGCCCTCGCCGGCGTCGTCGCGCACGTTCCCGCGGATCTCACCGTCACCGTGGCCTCGGGCACCCGCCTCGCCGACCTGCGGACAGCGCTCGCCCGCGCGGGACAGTTCCTTCCGCTCGATCCCCCGCACGCGGACGCGGCGACGATCGGCGGGATCATCGCGGCGAACAGCACCGGTTTCTGGCGGTCGCGCTACGGGGGCGTTCGTGACCTGCTCATCGGGACGACCGCAGTGCTCGGCGACGGCACGATCGCGCGGTCAGGTGGCCGTGTCGTGAAGAACGCCGCGGGGTACGACCTCAACAAGCTTTTCGTCGGCTCCCTGGGCACACTCGGCGTCCTCGTCGAATGCACCTTCAAAGTCCTTCCCGCGCCGCCGGTCAGCGCGGGCGCGCATGCCCAGTTCGCGGACAGCGCGGGTGCGTTCGCGGCAGCGGATGCGATCGCTCGTACGTCGGCGCGCCCGGCTGCGCTCGCGATCTCAGGCGGACCGGGCGGAGCGTGGGAGCTTCTCCTCCAGGCCGACGGCGACGCCGCGCCCGTCGCGCGCACGCTCGATCTCCTCTCACAGTCGGCACGCGCACAGGGCACGAGCGCGCAGCGCCACGACGGAGTTCCGGGTGTGCTGGCGACGCTCAACGAGATCTCCGGCAACGCCGACGGCATGGTCGTGCGTGCCGCGCTGCCGCTTGCCGCGCAACCCGCATTCGCGACCACCGCGGCCCGACTGGAAGGCTTCGCGCAGCTGGTGGCCGACGCGGCGAGCGGGATCGTTCGCGTCGTCGTGCGCGGCGACGACAGAGTCACGCTCGACGCGGCCGACGCGCTGATCGCAGCGGCGCGCGTGGTCGGAGGCTCCGCGCGGGTCGAGCGGCGACCAGATTCCGTGCGGGGTCGCCTGCGTGCGTGGGGCGACGCCGAGCCGGCGGGACTCTTCCTGATGCGACGCCTCAAGGAGGCATTCGACCCGCGCGGCGTCCTCGAGCCCGGAAGATCCGCAGCGGGATGACCGGCTACCCGAACGCCGACGCGCCGTCGCCCGAGCTGCTGCAGCGCTGCGTGCACTGCGGGTTCTGCCTGCCGACCTGTCCCACATACGCGGTGCTGGGCGTCGAGATGGACTCGCCGCGTGGACGTATCCGGCTGATGGAAACCGTTTGGCAGGGCCGCGTCGACGTCAAGAGCGATCCGTTCGAGCGCCACATGTACGGGTGTCTCGACTGCCGCGCCTGCGAGACCGCATGTCCTTCCGGCGTGGAGTTCGGGAAGCTCATGGAGGGCGCGCGCTCGCAGATCGAGGCCGCTCGGCCGCGCTCGACCACCGAACGTCTGGTCCGCATGATCGCGTTCCGTTTCCTCCTGCCGCGCCCCGCGGTGCTCGGGACCTTCGCCCACTTCTCGGTGCTTTCGAAACGCCTCGGCGCCGCGGCGGTCCTTCGTGCGGTCGGTTCTCGAGTCGGGCTCGCACGGCGACTCGCGGAACTGCTCGATCTCGTACCTGATCGCGCGTCGTCGCGCTCGTTGCCCGCCACATATCCAGTGCGTGGCGCGCGACGAGGGAGCGTGGCGCTCTTCACGGGCTGCGTCATGCGCGCGGCCTTCGCCGACACGAACGCCGCGACCGCACGCGTGCTCGCACGCAATGGATTCGAGGTGATCATCCCCGGGGACCAGACGTGCTGCGGCGCGCTCCACGCGCATGCAGGCGAGCGTGTGGACGCACGGGCCCTCGCGCGACGAAACATCGCGTCGCTCGAAGGACTCGCCGTGGACGCTTTCATCGTGAACGCCGCGGGCTGCGGCGCCGCATTAAAGGAGTACGGCTGGCTCCTGAAGGACGACCCCGCCTGGTCCGATCGCGCGAGCCGTTTCGCGTCACGCGTGAAGGACGCGAGCGAGTTCCTCGGAGACGCAGGCCTGACCGCTTCACCAGGTCCGCTCCGCCTGCGCGTCGCGTACGACGACCCGTGCCACCTCCTGCACGGGCAACAGATAAGGGACCAGCCCCGGGCGATGCTCGCCGCGATCCCCGAACTGAGAGTTCTGCCGCTCACCGAGGCCGACTGGTGCTGTGGGAGCGCCGGCACGTACAACGTCACACAACCGGAGCTCTCGGCGAAGCTCCTCGAGCGCAAGGTCGGCCACATCACAAGCAGCGGCGCGGAGCTGGTCGTGACCGCGAATCCCGGCTGCCAGATGCAGATCGCCGCGGGCCTGCGCGCGGGACATGTCCCGGTTACCGTCATCCATCTCATGGACCTTCTCGATCGCGCGTATTCGGACGCGGAGCGTTGACCTGCCGCTGACAGACGCGAACGCGCTCCTACTCCAGATCGCGGTCATCTTCGTGGCGGCGAAGGTGTCGTCGGAGCTCGCGATCCGCCTCGGCGGCGTCGCCCTCGTGGGCGAGATCATCGCCGGGGCCGTGCTCGGGCCGCACGGATTCGGGATCATCCAGGAGAACCAGCTGGTCGAGGGTCTGGCCGAGCTTGGCGTCGTCGTTCTGCTCTTCAGCGTCGGCCTGGAGACCGAGTGGCACCAGCTGCGCGACGTCGGCATGCGCGGCATCGTCGTCGGGAGCGTCGGCATCGTCCTGCCGTTCATCGGCGGCGCGGCGATCGCTCTCCTCAGCGGCCACCAGACGATCACCGCGCTCTTCGTCGGGACCGCGCTCGTGGCAACGAGCGTCGGCATCACCGCACGCGTGCTGGAGGAGCAGGGACTTCTGAAGCAGCGCGAGTCGTTGATCATCCTCGCCGCGGCCGTTGCGGACGATGTCCTGGGTCTCCTCGTGCTCGCGATCGTCACCTCGGTCGGAGCCGGCGCCCTCGACGCGACGCGCGTGCTGATCCTCCTGGTCGAGACCGCGGTGTTCATCGCCATCCCGCTGACGATCGGACGAATCGGCTATCGCGAGCACGGCCATCGTTCGCAGCTGCTCAAGATCCCGCACGGCGCGCTCTCCGTCGCACTCATCATCTGCCTGGTGTTCGCCGTCCTCGCCGGCTCGATCGGGCTGGCGGCGATCGTGGGTGCCTATCTCGCCGGTCTCATCGTCGCCGAGCTGTCCGATGAGCTGGAGCTGAAACGCGACCTCTCGCCGATCCGAGCGCTCCTCGTCCCGTTCTTCTTCGTGCTGACCGGAGCCCGGTTCGACATCGCTACCATGCTGCGGCCGGAGTCCCTGGCAATCGGCGTGGCGATCACTCTCATGGCGATCGTGACCAAGCTGATCGGCTGCGGCCTCGCGATGTGGGGCACAAGCCTTCGCTCGGCTGTACGCGTCGGCGTGGGGATGGTGCCCCGGGGCGAGGTCGGCCTAGTCGTCGCTTCGATCGGGCTCGCGGCGGGCGTGATCGATGGACCGCTCTATGGCGCAGTCCTCATGATGGTGGCCGTGACGACGCTCGCCGCCCCGCTGCTACTGGGCCCGGCGTTCAGGTTCCGGGCGCGATGACGGCGTCGAAGACCGAGTTCCGCCGCAAGCTCGATCGCGCCCTCGACTCTGACAAGCTGCGGGTCGCGCTCCACCGCGCCCTCCCGGCTCTCGGTCTGCGCCGTGAAGACCGGATGCGCGAGATCGACTGGCCGAAG
>DATDEH010000075.1 GCA_036523395.1 Candidatus Limnocylindria bacterium
CTCGCCGTAGATCCGCGCGCCGCGGGCCCGGGCGTGACCCAGCTCCTCCAGCACCACCACCGCGGCGCCTTCGGAGAGCACGAAGCCGTCGCGGTCCTTGTCGAACGGACGCGAGGCCGCCTCGGGGTCGTCGTTGCGGCGACTGGTCGCGTGCATGGCCGAGAACGCCGCGATCCCGATGGCGAGCACGGCCGCCTCGGATCCGCCAACGACCATCACGTCGGCCTGGCCGCGGCGGATGATGTCCCCGCCCTCGCCGATCGCGTGGGAGCTCGAGGCGCACGCGGACACGTGGGTCAGGCTGGGTCCCTTCAGGCCGAACTGCATCGAGACCTGCGCCGACGCAGCGTTCGCCATCAACATCGGCACGAGGAACGGCGACAGACGCGCTGGGCCGCGCCGCTCCATCAACAGGATGCCGTCGATGAGCGTTTCCAGGCCGCCCACTCCGGTCGCGATCGCCGTGCCGATCCGCTCTGGATCCGCGATCTTATCGAGCTTCGCGTCTCTCAGCGCCTGGCTCGCGGCGGCGACCGCGTAGTGCGTGAACCGATCCGTGCGTCTCACGTCCTTCCGATCCATGTAGACGCTCGCGTCGAAGTCTTTGACCTCGCCGGCGATCTGCGTTCCGTACGGCGAAGGATCGAAACGGGTGATCCGTGCCAGACCGCTGCGGCCGCTGGTGAGGGCGTCCCAAGTCGTCTCGACGTCCAGACCCAGGGGCGTCACCGTGCCCATGCCGGTGACGACGACCCGTCGGGTCACCGCGATATGACTTGGTGCGCGCGATCGCTCAGGGTGCGGAGCGCGCCGGCGAGCGATCCGGTGTCGGACACGTTGACGAGCTTCACGTCGGCGATGCGCTTGACCAGTCCGTTCACGACCTGACCGGCGCCGATCTCGACGAACGTTGACGTGCCGCGCTCGACCATGTAGCGAACCGACTTGAGCCACTCGACGCGATTCGACAGGTGGCGTACGAGCGCCTCCTGGATCGCAGCGCCGTTCGGATGCGGAAGCGCGCTCACGTTCGCGACGATCGGGACGACCGGCTCGCGGAAGCGCAGCGTCTGCATGAAGGCGCGGAGGTCGGGGCCGATGCGACCCATGTCCGGAAAATGGAACGGCGCCGAGATCCGCAAGGGGACGATCTTCCTCGCGCCGCCCTTCTCGAGCGCAGCTGTCACCGCGCGAATGCCCGCATCGTCACCGGCGATCGTGACCTGTTTTGGACCGTTGTCGTTCGCGACGACCACGCGGCCCGGTTCAACGGTCTCAGCGATCACACGCTCGACGTCTGCGGCGGACAGGCCGACGATCGCGGCCATCGCTCCGCGCGCGCCCCGCGTGGAGGCGAGCTTGCCGCGCTCCGCGACGAGTCGCAGCGCGTCGGAGAAAGGCAGCACGCCCGCGATCACGAGTGCCGTGAACTCACCGAGCGAATGTCCCGCGACGAACGCCGGGCGCATGTGCTCCGGCAGCGCCATCACGCCACGCGGCTCGCTGCCGTCCGTCACGCGACGCCCGACCTTATGCGTCACCGACTCCACCATCGCCTCGAACAACGCGATGCTGGTCGCGAGGATCGCTGGTTGCGCCACGGTCGTCTCGTTCAGACGGTCAGCCGGCCCGTCGAAACAGACCTCGGAGAGCTTGTATCCGAGCACGCGGTCGGCCTCTTCGAAGATCGCGCGCGCGGCGGCGGAGGTCTCGTACACGTCGCGGCCCATGCCGACGGTCTGAGAGCCTTGCCCAGGAAAAACGAACGCGAGAGCGGTCAAGAGAACTGAAGCGTACCAGCGGAGCCTCTCTGCGTCGAGCACGTTCTTTACGATTCGTTACAGTGCTACTGCAGTGAATTCTCGTACGTATGTACAGCGCGAACGCGCGCGCAAAGTCGCGCGTACGAGCGCGGCGATCGAGAGCGCCGCGCTCCGCGAGGTCGCCCGTCGCGGCTACCACGCCCTCCGCATGACCGACGTCGCGCGGCGCGCGCACGTCGCGCCACGCACGCTCTACCTGCACGCCCTATCGAAGGAGCGGCTCGTGGAGCAAGCGCTGCGACGTCGCGCCACGGCGCAGATCGCACGAGTCGAGCGCTGGCGACCCAGGTCTGACGTGCCCGACTCGATATTGAACGAGCTCGTCGCGCTGCACGACCGCGAGTACCGCGTCGAATCGGTGCTGCTCGAGACCCTCGTCGACGGCGCGCTGCCACGCGCAGTGGCGGCGCCGCTACGCGATCTCGACAACGTGCGGCTTGCGCTCATCACACGGACGATGAACGACCTCGCACGTCGGGGCGCGCTCCGCGTCCGCGCCGGCGACGCCATCGCACTCGCGCACGCGCTGCTCTCGTACCCGACGTGGCGCACGGCGCTCACGGGTCCGGCACGGCGTCGCGCACCACGTCTTGTCGCGGCCGCGCTGCGCAGCGCGGTGCTGTGAGCGCTTGGGCGCCTGATTAGTCTCTGACCGTGGCAGGCGTCGCAACGGCGACTCGCACGAGGAAGCCGCGCAGTCGCGCCTCGGCCATCGCGTGGTCGCTTGTGGGCCTCTACGTGGTGCTCGTGATCGTCGGTTTTCGCTTCTTCTCCGAAGCCGCCTCGATCGAGCTCGCCGACGTCTGGGTGTTCTTCGCGATGTTGTGGTTCGCCGTGATCGGAGCGCTCATCGTCGGCCGGCATCAACGGCATCCCATCGGCTGGATGTTCTGCGGGACGGCCCTCAGCTTCGCGGCGGCGTTGTTCGCGCAGGCCTACGCGATCGTGGCGATCAGCGCTGAGCACCGAGGGCTGCCGCTCGGTCAGTTGATGGCATGGCTCGGCTTCTGGATCTCCATGCCCGGGACAGCGGTCATCGCGCTCTTTCTGCCGCTGCTCTTTCCGGACGGCCAGCTCCCTTCGCGTCGCTGGCGTCCGATCGCGTGGGCAGCGGGCGCGCTCGTTGTCGTCGCGGTCCTCGCCACGATGTTCAGGCCCCGCTCGTACGCGGGCTTCGCCCTCGTGCGAAATCCGCTCGGTATCGAGGGCTGGGACGACCTGTTCGAGTTCGTCGACGTCGCGACGAACATCGTCTTCGCCCTGCTCATCGTCGTGACGTCGCTGGCCTTGTTCGAGCGGATGCGCCGAGCGGGCCCGGAGGAGCGACTCCAGATCCGCTGGTTCGTCTTTGCCGGCGTCATCGTCGTCCTCGGTTTCCTGAGCGACCTGCTGCACGGCCTCGTCCCGGAGATGCAGGACGTGAGCCTGCTCCTGACCGTTGCGGCTGTCACGGCGCTTCCGGCCGCGGTGGGCATCGCGATTCTGCGCTATCGCCTTTACGAGATCGACGTGATCATCAACCGCACCCTCGTCTACGGGTTGCTCACCGCGGTGCTGGCCGGCCTCTATACCGCCGCGCTGGCACTCTTCCAACGGCTGTTCGTCGCCATCACCGGTCAGAGCTCCGACCTGGCGATCGTGATGACGCTGTTCGTGCTCGCGACGGTCTTCACGCCGATCAAGAACTCACTGCAGACGACGGTCGATGGTCGCCTCAAGCCCACTAAGACGGATGCGACCGAGGCATTGGCGACCGGTCTCGACGACCTCATGAGGCTCGCGGAGTTGCACCGCCACGGCGTCCTCACGGATGAGGAGTTCAGCGCGAAGAAGCGGCAGATCCTGGGGATCTAGGAGCTTCGTCCGGCGCGAGCCCGCGGACTATGTTCGCTCTATCTCGAGCCTGCCCTTGACTCCGTTGAGCTCACCATCCCATTGGTGCCCCCGGCCGATCACGCCGCGCTTCAGATCCGTTGCCAGCACCTCGCCGGCGAGGAAGTCACGGAAGCGTTCGACCGCCTCACTCAGCGCGCCCTCGTAGCGCAGCGTGATGCGGTCGGCGATGTCGAGGGCGGCTTCCTTTCGCAGGGTGTTCACGTGATGCGCGATCTCCCGCGCCAGTCCCTCGGCTTCGAGCTCCGGCGTGATGTCGGTCACGAGCGCCGCGATCGCTCCGGCCTCGCGGCCGACCGCGTGTCCAGGCGTGCCCTCGTGACTCACGAGCACCTCGCTGGGGGAGAGGGTGAAGCCCTCGACGAGGGTGTTGCCGTCGCTTGTGGTGAACCGCCCCTCCGCGAGCGCCTGACGTACTCGAGGCAGGTCTTTGCCGAGTTTTGGACCAAGCGCCTTCAGCTCCGGCTTCACCGTCTCGCGCACCAGCCCCTTGGCGTCGTCACGTACTTCGAATGCCTTCACGTTGAGCTCGTCGCGGATGATCGACGCGAGCTCTTCCTGTCCGTCCAGCGCCCCACGGTCGCGGTCGTTCGGATCGAAGACCGCGATCAGCTTGGGCAGCGGCGTACGCACCTTGGTCTTCGCGGATGACCGCGCGGTGCGACCGAGAGAGACGACGCGCATCGCGGCGCGCATGCGCCGCTCGAGGTCCTCATCGATCCGCTCGGCGCGCACCTCGGGATACGGCGTCAGGTGGACCGAGTCCGGTGCGCCGCGTACCGCGTGACGGACGAGGTTCTGGTAAAGCGACTCGGAGAGGAACGGCATGATCGGAGCGAACAACCGTGCGAGCGTCGTGAGCGCCTCATACAACGTTTGATAGGCAGCGAGAGAATCGCGCCGCGACTCTGTCTTCCAGAACCGTGCCCGGTTCCGCCGGACATACCAGGTCGATAGATCGTCCCAGAAGGATTCCATCCGCAGCGCGGCCGTTTGCGAGTCGTACTGATCCAGCGCGGCTCGGCTGTCGCGGATCAGCCGCTCCAGCGATGACAGGAGCCAGCGATCGATGAGCGGGCGCTCGTGCAGCGGCACCTGCGCCTCGTTGGGATCGAAGGCGTCCAGGTTCGCGTACGTCACGAAGAACGAATACGTGTTCCAGAGAACGAGGAGCTTCCGCTTGACCTCGCTCAGGACGTTGTACCCAAAGAGGACCTTCTCCGCGACGTCGTGGCGCGCGTAGTACCAGCGAACGACGTCTGCGCCCGCGCGCTCCGCGGCTTGCGGGAAGTCGATGAAGTTGTCGCCCGTCTTGTGGAACTCCTCGCCGTTCTCGTCGTACACGAACTCATTCGACAGGCACACCTCGTACGGCGCGCGTCCGGTGAGGACGACGCTGAAGAACAGCTGCGAGTAGTACCAGAGCCGGACTTGCTCGAGGTTCTCCGTGATGAAGTCCGCCGGATACCACTTCTCCCAGTACGCGCGGTCATCCCACCAGCGAAGCGTCGAGAACGGAACGATCCCCGCGTCGAGCCAGCAGTCGCCGACCTCCTTCACGCGCTCGCTTTCCGACTTGCACACGGGACAGGCGACCACGACCTCATCGATCCACGGACGATGGAGCTCCTCCAGCTTGTCGAGTCCGCGAACTGCACGTTCCTTCAGCTCCTCTTCGCTGCCGAGTACGAAGAAGTGCCCCTTCGCGCAGGTGTAAAACGGGAGCGGCAGGCCCCAGTAACGCTTGCGGCTGATGTTCCAGTCGCCCATGTTGTCGAGCCAGTTCTGCATGCGCTGGCCGATGAACGGGGGCAGCCAGCGCACCTTCGACGCGGCCTCCTTCATCAGCGGCCGCATCTGCTCCATCGAGATGAACCACTCGTCGTCGACGCGGAAGACGATCTCCTCCTTGCACCGCCAGCAGATCGGATAGGAGTGCGTGTACGGCAGCTCACGGAACAGCCGGCCACGTGCCTTGAGGTCGGCGGCGATCTCGTGCGCGGCATCACGGGCTTCCTTGCCCTCGAGCCACCCGAAGCCCTTGTTGAAGCGCGCGCCCTCGTCGATCGGCACGACCACCGGGAGCTTCTCGGTTTTGGACAGAGCGAAGTCCTCGGCGCCGCAGCCGGGCGCGATGTGAACGATGCCGGTGCCCTCCGCCTCGCCGACCTCGTCCCACGGGATCACGCGGTGACCCGGCTTTGTCTGCCCGCCGATCGGCAGATCGTCGAACGGACCGGAGTACTTCAGGCCGAGCAGGGTCTTGCCCTTGAACGTCTCCAGCAGTTCGGCGGCGTGCCACTTCGTCTGCCGGAAGACGGCCGCCGACAGGATCAAGATCTCTGGCGCCGCCGCTCCGTCCGCCCGGACACGCACGCGTGCGTAATCGAGCTCCGGATGCACGGCGAGCGCGACGTTCGCGGGAAGCGTCCATGGTGTGGTCGTCCAGGCGAGAAAGGACTCACCAACGCGGCCCTCGATCGGGAAGCGCACGTATAAGGAGGTGTGGGTCATCTCTTTGTATGACCCGGTCATCTCGTGCTCGGACAGGGCCGTGCCGCAGCGCGCGCACCAGGGCATCGCCCGATGCCCCTTGTAGAGCCAGCCCTTCTCGTGGCACAGCTTCAGGACGTGCCAGATGTGCGAGATGTTGTTGTCCGAGTACGTGTAATAGGAGTCGTCCCAGTTCATCCACCGCCCGAGCCGGATGTCGTGCTTGGTGATGACCGCCGCTGAGCGGTCCACGCGCGCGCGGCACGCGCGGGAGAAGCGACCGATGCCGTAGGACTCGATGTCGCGCTTGCTGTTGAGGTTCAGCTCGCGCTCGACCTGCACCTCGACCCAGAGACCCTGGCAGTCGAAGCCGCTCTGCCAGCGGAGCTCGTGGCCCTGCATCGCCTTGTACCGCTGGTAGAGATCCTTATAGGTGCGTCCCCACGCGTGATGGACGCCCATGGCTTCGACGTTGGCGGTGATCGGACCGTCGATGAAAGAGAACCGCGGTCCGCCGGCGTTCTTCTTCTTCAGCGCCTCGAAGCTCGCCTCGCGCTCCCACAGCTCAAGCACGCCGTGCTCAAGCTCTGGCAGGTCGAACGACGACCCGACCGGGCCGAACCGCGTCTTCTCGTTCGTCGTCGCCACGTCCGCCCCTTTCACCAGCCTGGCTTTTGCTCGCAAAAAAGCCGTCCCGCTCCCGGGACGGCGCTGCCGTGGTACCACCCGAGTTGGCGCGCCTGCGCGCCCACTCTTCGCTTTGCTAACGGAGTGGCTCTCCGGCCGGGTCTAGTCACCTTGCGGCTTTCTTCCAGCGGCATCGGGGTGGATCGCCCCTCAACGCCTTTACGACTGAGTCTACCTACTGCGGCGTCTTGTCAGAGACCGACTTGTGACATGGTCACGCGCAGGCTTTCGATGTGAGCAATCCGGGCCGTAGTTGGCTTGACCACGCACCCGCTCTTGTAGGGACGTTCCTGGTCGCCGGCTACGGACTGATCGGGATCGCAGCTTTGTTTGTGCCGGAAAGCCCGGACACGATCCACGACGGGATGCCGGGACTGATGTTCTTTCCGATCGTGGCATCGCTGTACGCCGCCGCGATGCTCGTTCAGCTGGAATTCGGACTCGTTCGCAAGTGGCAACCGGGGCTGCTACAGGGCGCCGTAGTGACATGGGTCGGTGGCTGGACGGCGCTGCTCCTTTCAGGCGTCGCGCGGCAATTTGCTGTGGGTGGGCTCGCGGCCGCTCGCGCCTTCAGCGGCGGAGCGGCGTTCTTGTGGTGTCTATTCATCGGCGTGCCGTGGCTTCTGGCGTTCCTTCGGAAGGCAACGCGTCGCGAGGAATATCGCGGATTCATCGACGAGTAGAGCGCCGCCGATGGAGCCATCATGACACTTGACCTATATATGCAACACCGATATACCTCTAGCGTAGAGCGGAGGTGTGGAGTGGCCAAACGAACTGACCAGGTGAAGGACGTCCGTTTCCGGGCCGACGCGATCGGATGTCTGTCGCGGCCCGCGTTCGAAGGCGCGGTCATCGCGGCGCTCAAGCGCGAGCCGACCGCAACGCTGATGCACCTCGATCTCGACGGTCTGCTCGTGCTCAACGAGAACGCCGGTCGCGAAGCGGGCGACAAGGCGATCGGGACCGCGATCGCGGCGCTCTCGAAGGCCGCTTCCAAAGAGGGCTGGACGCTCGGCCGTATCGGCGGCGACGAGTTCGCTCTCCTCGCGCCGGGCACGACGCTCGAACCGGTCTTCCTCCGCGCCGAGCAGCTTCGGCAGGAGCTCGACGCCGCGCTCTCAAAGGTCGTCCCGCGAGGACAGACCTGCACGATCAGCATCGGCGTCGCCAACACCCCACGCGACACGAAGATGCGCGGCCCCGCGAGCGCGGAGGAGCTGATGCGCAAAGCCGATCTCGCGCTGCTCGCCGCGAAGGAGCAGGGCGGCGACGCCGTCGGCCTGACCCCGAGTGACGACATGGTCCTCAAGTCCTCCTACTACTCCGCGGCGCAGCTCGGCCGGCTCAAGGGTCTCGCTGAACGCCAGAAGAAGAAGGAGGCCGCCCTCCTGCGCGAGGCGCTGGATGATCTGCTGCGCAAGCACGAACGCTCCTGAGGCTTAGCCTCGGCATCGATGGAGCTTCCAGCCGACGCGCGTCGCGAGACG
>DATDEH010000076.1 GCA_036523395.1 Candidatus Limnocylindria bacterium
AGCAACCTGCTCGTCGTCCTCTGCAGCGAGCAGAACACGCAGCCAGTCGTGAACACGGGCAGCCTGTACACCTAGATCGGGCCGTGGCAGAGAAGAAGGCCTATCTCCTGCGCCTCGACGCGCAGCTGCACGACGCACTGCAGAAGTGGGCCGCCGACGAGCTGCGCAGCGTGAACGCCCAGATCGAGTTCGCGCTCCGCAGGGCTATGCAGGATGCGGGTCGTATGCCGGCGGGGCCGCCCCCGGCTAGGCCGACTCGCGCTCGAAAAGCGTAGCCAGGCCCTGCCCTACGCCGATGCACAGCGTCGCGATGCCGTAGTGGCCGCCGCGCCGCTCGAGCTCGCGCAGCACGGTGCCGGCCAGCCTCGCCCCGGACATCCCGATCGGATGGCCGATCGCGATCGCGCCGCCGTTGGGGTTCGTGCGGTCGTCCGGCAGATGGAGCGCGCGGATGCACGGGATCACCTGCGCGGCGAACGCCTCGTTGAGCTCGATCGCGTCGCACGCGTCGGGAGCGATGCCGGTCCGTGCGACAAGCTTCCGCACCGCGGGGATCGGGCCGAGGCCCATGTAGTCGGGATGCACGCCGGCCGACGCCGCGGCGACGACGCGCCCCAGCGCGCGGAGGCCGAGCTCCTCCGCCTTCTCGCGCGAGGCGATGATGAGCGCCGCCGCACCGTCGTTGATGCCCGATGAGTTGCCGGCCGTCACGGTACCGTCGCTCTTGAACGCGGGCTTGAGCTTCGCGAGCTTCTCCACTGTCGAGTCCGGCCGCGGATGTTCGTCCTCGTGGACCAGCGCAGTCCCGTTGTGCACACCGGCGATCTCGGCGGTGAAGAAGCCGTCCGCTTTCGCCTTCGCGTAGCGCTGCTGGCTGCGTGCCGCGTACTCGTCCTGCTCCGCGCGGGTTACCTTCTCCTTCGCACGAACGTTCTCCGCGGTCTCGCCGAGCGAGATCGGGTGATAGCCGAGATCGACCATGCGCGGATTCACCAGGCGCCAGCCGAGCGTGGTGTCGAAGAGCACGCGCTCGCCGCGGGGGAAGGCTTCCGACGGCTTGAGCGTGACCTGCGGCGCCCGGGTCATGCTCTCGACCCCGCCCGCGATCACGACGTTGGCCTCACCGTCGCGAATGCGCCGCGCCGCGTCGTTGATCGCTTCGAGGCCCGAACCGCAGAGGCGATTCACGGTCAGACCGGGCACCGAGTCGGGAAGGCCGGCGAGGAGCGCGGCCATGCGGCCGACGTTGCGGTTGTCCTCGCCGGATTGGTTCGCCGCGCCGAACACGACCTCGTCCACCTGATCGTCGCCGATGTCGGTGTGTTCGAGGACCGCCCGGATCACGTGCGACGCGAGGTCGTCGGGGCGGACCTGCGCGAGGCCGCCACCGTAGCGGCCGATGGGGGTGCGCACGTAGCCGAGGACGACGGCGTCCCGCGGATGGCGGCTCATCTTTCTATCTTCCCTCGAACTTCGCGGCGGTCTTCGCCCTGAACGCACGCACGCCCTCGGCGTAGTCGCGCGTGCGGCCGGCGCGATCCTGCAGCGACGACTCGAGCTCGAGGAACGCCGCGAAGTCGCGGTCCCACGCGGCGCTCAGTCCTTCCTTTGAAAGTGCGTACGCCACGGTGGCGCCCTCGGCCAGCGCCTGGGCGTACTTGCGCCACCCGTCGGCGAACTCCGCGTCCGGCCACACCCGCGTGACGAGGCCGATCCGGAGCGCTTCGTCCGCGCTCACCGGGTCACCGGTCAGGACCATGTCCGTGGCACGTCCCCAACCGACGATGCGCGGAAGGAAATACGCGGACCCGGCGTCGGGCACGAGGCCGACGCGCGTCCACGCCGCGCGGAACGACGCCGACGCTGACGCGACGCGCACGTCGCACGCGACGGCGATGCCGAGTCCGGCGCCGGCGACGACACCGTTCACCGCTGCCACGACAGGCTTACGCATCTCGCGGAGCGCCGCGATGAGCGGGTGGTAGCGGCGGCGCAACTCGTCGCCCAGGTGCAGCTCGGCGCCCGCGTCGATCTGCATCGCGCGGTCCCGGAGATCCTGTCCGGCGGAGAAGGCGCGTCCTGCGCCGGTGATGACGACCGCGCGGACGGAGTCGTCGGACCCCGTATCGGCGATCGCGGCAGAGAGCGCGCTCGTGAGCGTTTCGTCGAACGCGTTGAGCACGTCCGGCCGGTCGAGCGTGATCACCGCGAGCGCGCCCTCGCGTTCGACACGGATCGGGGCTCGCGTCGTCACTTTCCTTTGAAGCTGGGCTTGCGCTTGTTCACGAAAGCGTCGACGCCTTCCTTCTTGTCCTCGGTCGCGAAGAGGAGGTAGAAGGCTTTGCGCTCGAATTCGAGACCGGCGTCGAGCGTCGAGTTCCACGCCAGATCGACCGCCTCGGTCGCGAGCCGCGCGGCGACCGGCGCCTTCTCGGCGATCGTGCGTGCCAGCGCCTTCGCGTCCTGCAGCCAGCTCACCGCGGGGTAGACCTGCGCCACGAGGCCGATCGCCTTCGCCTCCTGCGCTCCCACGAAGCGGCCCGTCAGGATGATCTCGTTCGCGACCCACTTCCCCACCGCGCGCGTGAGCCGCTGCGTGCCGCCCGCGCCGGGGATGATCCCGAGGTTGATCTCGGGCTGGCCGAACTTCGCTGTCTCAGAGGCGACGATGATGTCGCAGATCATCGCGAGCTCGCAGCCTCCGCCGAGCGCGAAGCCCGACACCGCCGCGACGATCGGGGTCTTCACGCGGCGGATCGCTTCCCAGCGCGAGGTCAGATCCTGCGCGAGCATCGTCACCGGCGTCGCCGTCACGAAGTTCTCCTTGATGTCCGCGCCGGCGGCGAACGCGCGTTCGTTGCCCGCGAGAACGATGCAGCGGATCTCCGGATCGTCGTCCAGCGCCGCCAGCTCGGTCACAAGCTCGCCGAGTACCTCTTCATTAAGGGCATTCAGGACGTCCGGCCGGTTGAGCTGGACGACCGCGATCGGCGGCTCGCGCGTCACCAGGACGGTGTTCGGCACTGCTGACCCTCCCGCGTGGAACTCGCGCAAGTATGCGCGACCGGCTTGATACCGCAGGCACCCGGCGGCGGAGACTCAAGCGCGCGTCCGCCCATTAGCCTCATCGGTCCGGGGTGGCCGTTGTGGAGGATGCGCTGTTCGAGGACCGTCGTCTGGAGCGAACGCTCCAGGTGGCGCGGCTTGCGGGCGCCCTCCTGGTCTTCGCTCTCGGGCCCCTCTTCCCGAGCCTCGCGCCGAGCCACGTGCTCGCTCTCGGCGCCGGCCTGCTCGCGTGGACGCTCGTCAACACGCGGCTCGTTGAGGCCGCGCGCACCGCCGCAGGGTACGAACGGGTCGCGCGCTTCAGCTTCGTCGTCGACTCGTCGGTCGTCGTGTACGCGATCTGGGTGTTCGCCGCGGACCCGCAGTGGATCGCGTGGGTCGTCGGAGTGCTCATCATCATCGGATCCGCTTTCCGCTTCGGGCGGCTCGGCGCGCTCGCCTCGACCGTCATCCTGACCGTCGCGTACCTCGTCATCGTCGGGTGGCGGCTGCAAACGTATGGCTACAACATCGAGCTCCAGCGCGTCGCGTTCGCGGTATCCCTGTATCTCATGACCGCCCTCATCATGTCGGGCGCGATACGCGAGCTGCTCGAGCTGCGGAAACAGCGTGAGTACCAGCTCTTCCACGATCTGCTTACCGGTCTGCCGAACCGCGCCCTCCTCATCGAGCGCCTGCAGCAGCAGCTCCTTCGCCAACCGCGCACCGGCGAGTCCGTCGCGCTGCTGGTGATGGACCTGACCGACTTCAAGGCGGTCAACGACAGCCTCGGTCACAACGTCGGCGACGAGCTGCTCCGCCAGGTCGGTCCCCGGCTCACGGCGAGCCTCCGCACCGCCGACACCGTGGCGCGCCTCGGCGGTGACGAGTTCGCGATCCTCCTTCCCGGCACGGACGAGACCGGCGCCGCGCGCGTCGCGCAGAAGATGCTCGCCGCGCTCGAGCAGGCGTTCCCGCTCGAGGGCGAGACGCTCGACATCGGGGCAAGCGTCGGCGTCGCCGTCGCACCGGCGCACGCCACGCAGGCGGATCAACTGCTGTCGCGCGCCGACGTGGCGATGTACAGCGCGAAGGGATCCCTCACCGGGCTCTCGGTGTTCTCGGCGGAGCACGAGAAGGACGGCGCCGGGCGGCTCGCGCTCATGTCCGACCTCCGCCGCGCCGTCGATGAGGGCGAGCTCATGCTCTATTACCAGCCGCAGATCGATCTCCGCACCGGCGCCATGACCAGCGTTGAGGCGCTCGTGCGCTGGATGCACCCGAAGCGCGGCCTCGTCGGCCCCGACGAGTTCATCCCGCTCGCGGAGCGCACCGGTCTCATCAAGCGTCTCACGCGCACCGTGCTCACCGAGGCGATCCGTCAGGCGCGCGCGTGGGAGCTCGCCGGTCTGCGCGTGCCGATCGCGGTGAACCTCTCGATGCGCAACATCCACGACCCGCAGCTGCCACAGACGATCGCACAGCTGCTGCAGCGCTGGGACGCACGGCCCGATCTGCTCCGCCTTGAGATGACCGAGACGGTGCTCGCGGCGGACCCGCAGCGCGCGCTCCAAACGATGGACTCGCTGCGCGCGATGGGTGTGCACATCGCGCTCGACGACTTTGGGATCGGCTACTCGTCGCTCGCGTACCTCAATCGGCTACCGCTCGATGAGATCAAGATCGATCGGTCGTTCGTTATCGGCATGATCGACGACCAATCGAGCGCGACCATCGTGCGCGCAACGGTGGAACTCGGACACGGCCTCGGTTACGGAGTCGTCGCGGAGGGCGTCGAGAACGCCGAAACGCGCCAGCGCCTCAGCGCGCTCGGGTGCGACGCGATCCAGGGCTTCCTCGTCGCCCGACCGATGCCCGCCGACCAGACCGCGGAGTGGATCGGAAAGGCCGGCCTCCCGACCGTCGCGACGATCGCCAACTAGCGCAGCTGCCCCTTCGGGGGCGGCTGGCATTTCGGGCACACGAACATCTCATCGAGCCCGTGACGCGTCCGCACGATCTTCGTGCCGCATCGTGCGCACGGATCGCCCACTTTCCCGCGGATCTTCATGTGGGTGCGGATCTTCGTTCCCAGCGCAGGCGGCAGCTCGTGCTCGACGACCTCGACCGCTCGCGCGAGCGTTTCACGCAGTGCTCCATACAGCCGGTCGAGGTCGCCGTCGTCGAGCGTCGAGACCCGGCGCTTCGGATGCAGCTTCGCCTGCCACAGGATCTCGTCGGCGTACGCGTTCCCGATGCCCGCGATGAAGTCGCCACTCATGAGCAGATTGCGCAGCTCGCGTCGCGTCGCCTTCGCACGCGCGGCGAACTCGTCCGCATTCCACGGCAGCGCGCCGGCCTCAGGCCCCTGGCGGTCGAAGCCAGGCAGGTCGGCGGTGCTCGCTCCGGCTTCGACGAGATACACCTTGCCCATCCGCGTGTCGTCGCGGTAGCGCAGGTCCCGAGTGTCCGTCAGCGGCGCGCCTGATCCGATGCCGTCGAAGGTGAGCGCGAATGCGGTCGTCGCGCGGATCTTGGTCTCGGTCGGGACGATGTCGAAGAGGCCGGAGAGCATCGGATTGATGACGAGCCGCGTGTTGTCATCGAAGACGAGGGTGAGGAATCGGCCGCGGTGCACGACATCGTTCAGCGCGCAGCCTTTGAGCGCCTCCGGCAGCGGCCGCGTCGCCCGCAGGACGAGCGGATCGTGGACGCGGACGGCGGTGACATGTTTCCCCACGAACGCCGTGGCGAGCCGGCCGCGCAGAACGTGAAGGTCGGGCCACTCCGGCACTAGTCGGCCACCGCGGCGAGCCACGTCGGCTCCGGCAGCGCGAGCCGCCTGGCGGCCCACGCGAGCGAGACCTTCAGCTGAGCACGCTGAAACGAGCGCACGCGGGGCACGCCGGGGATCGGCGGACGCCAGGCTTTGTCCGCGAAGTAGCCGGCGATCCCCGCGACCGACGCATCGAGGTGGGAGTCGCGTAGCGGAAGGATTTCCGCGTACCAGGCCATCGTCCGTTCGACAGATGGTCCGCCCTCGGTCTCGGTGGCCTGTGCGAACCCGGCGGCATCGATCTCGTGAGGACCGACGCTCGCGAAGTTCCAGTCGAACATCCGCAGCTGTTCTCCCTGCAGACGCGTGTTGTCCGAGCGTGTATCGAAGTGGAGAAGCGAATGCGGCGCTCGGAGTCGCACAAGGCGCTCGGCGTTTTCGCGCAGCGCGGGCAGCGCAACGTCGAGCCACTCGCGCGCCTCATCGGCGCGGCGCCGCGCGAGAGCGGCGGTCTTCGTAAGCTCGCCGCTCTCGGACAGGCTTCGCCAATTGCCCGCGAAGTCGTGATGCTCGGTCCGGGACAGCCAGCGCGGGAGCGGCCGGCCGTGCGTGCTCGCGTGGAACTTCGCGAACGAGCGCGCGGACCGACGCGCCTTGGCTGGGGACCACGGCGGCATCGTCTGCGGCCCGACGTCCTCGAGGAGCAGCACGTGCCAGTCGAGCCGCTTGAAGGCCCCTAGAAATGCGGGCGCCCATGGGTGGATGTAGCCGTCAAGCTCGCGATACACGCGTTCCTCACGCGGTAGCGCGCCGCGCATGTACTCGTTGCTCGTGGCGCTGACTCCCTTGAAGAACGCGGGACGGCCGTCCGCGAGGACCATGCGGAACGTGGCGGACGGCGCGTAGCCGCCGTAGACACGGGCTGCGCGCACGACCGGTGAGCCGAGGATCCGCGCCACATCGTCCTTTACCTCGCGAGGCACCGCGGACCAGGGTGGCTTCGGCTCAGCTCCCCGTCGTGACACTCGCCCGCATCTGCTCCCACGCTTCGCGCGCTTCCTCGACCGAGCCCTCGTCCTCGATCGTGGAGATATCGCCGGGATCCTTGCCGAGGATCACGGCCTTCAAGACGCGTCGCATGATCTTGCCGCTGCGCGTCTTGGGCAGCATGTCGACAAAGTTGAGCTCCCCGATCACCGCGATCGGACCGAGCTCGGAGCGGACCGTCGCGAGCAGCTCTTTCTTCAGCGCTTCGGACGGAGCGTGGCCCTGCTTGAGCACGACGAACGCGGAGATCACCATTCCGCGCAGCTCGTCCGGGCGGCCGGTGACGCCGGCCTCGGCGACCGCGGGACTGCGGAGGAACGCGGTCTCGACCTCGATCGTCCCGATGCGGTGGTCGGCGATCTTGATGATCTCGTCGGCGCGCCCCGAGAACCAGACGTAGCCGTCCGCGTCGATCGAGGTCGCATCGCCGGTGAAGTACACGGTCTTCCCGGGGACCTTCTCCCAGTAGTCCTTCGCGTAGCGCTCGGGCTCCGCCCAGAGCCGCGCGGTGAGACCGGGGAACGGACGCTTGATAACGAAGATGCCCTTCTCTCCGGGCTTCATCTCGTTTCCGTCGCCGTCGACGACCGCGGCCTCGATGCCCGCGAGCGGAACGCCGCCCGACCCCGGTTTGATCGGCAGCAGCGCGACGCCGTAGGGATTGCCGACGACCGGCCCGCCGGTCTCGGTCTGCCAGTAATGGTCGATGACGGGGATGCGGTCGCCGAGCGCTTCCTTCTGGAACCACTCCCACGCCGGCGCGTTCAGGACCTCGCCCGCGCAGAACACGCGCTCGAGCGAGGTCAGGTCGTGCTTCTTCGCCGGAACGCTGCCGTAACGCATGAGGAGCCGCACCGCGGTCGGCGACGTGAAGACGCCGGTCACGTGGTGCCGCTCGATGATCCGGTAGAAGGTCTCGGCGTCGGGATGATCGAGCGCGCCTTCATAGGCGATCGTCGCGCATCCCACGAGCAGCGGCCCGAACACGATGTATGAGTGACCGACGACCCAGCCGATGTCCGAGGTCGACCACCACACGTCAGCCGGCCGTAGGCCGAACATCCACTTCGCCATGCTGTGGACGTAGACCTGATACCCGCCGTGGGTATGCACCGCGAGCTTCGGCTTCGCGGTCGTACCCGAGGTCGCGAGGATGTACGCGGGCTCGTTCGCCTCCATCTCGACATGTGAATCGTCCTGGCCCGCGGCACCGCGCAGGAACTCGTCCCAGGTGATGTCGCGGCCCGCGGCCATCGCGACCGCGGCGGATCCGCGCTTCAGCACGATGATCCGCTCGACGCTGGGCGAGCCCGCGACGGCTTCGTCGACGATCTGCTTGAGCGGGACGTCCTTGCCCTTGCGATACGTGACGTCGGTCGCGAACACCGCGCGCGCGCCCGCCAGACGGACGCGCTCCCCGAGCGCGCCGGCGCCGAAGCCGGCGAAGACGACGATGATCACCGCGCCGATGCGGACCGCGCCGAGCATCAGCACGATCGCCTCGGCGCAGGTCGGCATGTAGATCGCGATCCGGTCGCCCTTCTTGATCCCGAGTCCGCGGAGCGCCGCCCCGACGCGTTTGACCTCGTCGTGCAGCTGTGCGTACGTGTACGTCCGCTGCTCGCCGCGCTCGTTCTCGGTGATGAGCGCGGTGTGCGCGCCCGCGCCGGTCTTCACGTGGTGGTCGACGCAGTTGTACGCGAGGTTCGAGAGGCCGCCGCGGTACCAGCGGAACGTCGGCGGCTCCCAGTCGAGCACGCGCTCCCATTTGCGGAACCACGGCAGCGCCTCCGCTGCGCGTCCCCAGAAGCCCTCGGGATCCTCGGTCGCCTCGCGCTTCCACGCAGCGACCTTGGGATGCAGCGCGCCCATTAGCCGCCGCCCAGCTCGCGGAGCTTGAACCGCTGGATCTTGCCGGTCGCGGTCTTGGGCAGCTCGTCGACGAACTCGATCCAGCGCGGGTACTTGTACGGCGCGATGCGCGTCTTCACGAACTGCTTGAGCTCCTCGGCCAGCGCGTCGCTGGGCTTCTGGCCCTGCTTGAGTAACACGAATGCCCGTGGCTTGGTGAGCTCGTCCTTGTCCTTCGCGCCGACCACGCCGCACTCGAGCACCGCCGCGTGCTCCATCAGCGCCGCCTCGACCTCCGCCGGAGACACCCACTGCCCCGAGACCTTGAGCATGTCGTCAGCCCGTCCCTCGTACGTGTAGTAGCCGTCGGCGTCGAGGTGATATTTGTCGCCGGTGACCGTCCACTCGCCGCGGAACGTCGCCTTCGACTTCTCGTGCTTGTTCCAGTAGAAGGCGCAGCACGAATCGCCCGAGACGTGGAGGTTCCCCGTCTCGCCCGCGCCGAGCTCGCGCCCGTCGTCGTCGACGATCTTCGCCTTGTATCCCGGCACCACCGTGCCGCTCGTGCCGCCGCGCGCCTGTCCCGGCCGGTTGCAGATGAAGATGTGGAGCATCTCCGTCGAGCCGATGCCGTCGAGGATCTCGATGCCGAAGCGTTTCTTCCACGCGTCGAAGAGCGGCTTAGGCAGCGACTCGCCCGCGGAGACGCAGAAACGCAGCGACGACAGGTCGTATTTGAAGTCGGCCTCCGGATACGCGAGGAGCGCGGCATAGAAGGTGGGCGCGGTGTACATCACCGTCGGCCGCTCGGTCGTGACCAGCCCGTAGACGAGATCGGGGGTGGCGCGCTCCGGTTTGTAGACGACCGACGCGCCGTAACGCATCGGCACGAAGACGCCGTTGCCAAGACCGTAGGCGTGGAAGAGCGGCGACACCGTGAAGTAGCGGTCCGCGTCGGTGCAGCCCAGAACGTGACGCCCGAGCGTCTCCGCCGAATAGATCATGTCGTGCTGCAGATGCACCGCACCCTTCGGGAAGCCGGTGGTGCCCGATGAGTACAGCCAGAAGCACATGTCGTCGGGCGTCGTCGGAGCCGGGTCGAGCTCGTCGTCGGCCGCGGCGAGCGCCGCCTCGAACGACGTGACGCCGTCCGGGAGCGCGCCGTCGAGCGGCGTCGTGCCCGACGTCGTCACGAGGATGTGCCGCAGCCGCGGGCAGTCCTTGCGGATCTCCAGCACCTTGGGGAGGAGCGGCGCGCTGACGACGACCGCGACGGCGCGGCTGTCGCGCAGGATGTACGCGAGGTCGCGCGAGATGAGGAGGGTATTCGCCGGCACCGGGATCGCGCCGAGCTTGATCGCGCCGAAGAACGCGTAGACGAAGGCCGGCGAGTCGAGACACAGGATGACGACGCGGTCCTCGATGTCGATGCCGAGCTCGCGCAGCGCGTTGCCGCAGCGGTCGACGTTCCGCGCCATGTCTCCGTAGGTGACGGAGGCGCCCTGGCAGCGGATCGCGACAGCGTCTGGCCGCTCCGCCCGATGCGCGTCGACGTAGGTCTCGGCCGCGTTGTACCGCTCGCCAAGCTCCGGCAATCGCAGCTCCCCCACCCGCGGATTATCGCCGCAGTGTTTCGAGCACGGCCAGCGCCGCGATGCGGCCCTCGTGCAGACGCGTTCCGTCCCAGATCGCCGGGACGCTGCGACCTCCGTGGCGGGCGAACGCCTCGGCTCCGTCGGTATCGACGTTCTGGAAATCGACCTGCGGTTTGATGCCCAGCTCCACGACGCGGCGCCGGACCGCGGCCGATTCGGGATCGTCGATGCGGTGGTACAGGATCACGCGTACGCGGGCGCGAGCTCGATGAAGGAATCCGTCACCTCGGGATGCTCGCGCCGCAGACGATCGCGGAGCCGGACCATGAGTCGCTCCACCTGACCGGCGGGGATCTCGTCACGGACCGAGACACGCGCCATGACGAGCAGCTGGTCCGTGCCGATCTGGACCGCGACAAGCTCGATGATCCTGTCGATGTACGGCTCGCTCGCGATCGTCGCCTCTAGCGCGCCGCGCACTCGCTCCGGTGGCGCCTGGCCGACGATGAGGCCGCGCGCGCCCCACGCCAGCTGGTACGCGACGTAAATGAGGACGAGGCCGATGACGCCACTCGCGACGGCGTCGAAGACGTGGTCGCCGGTGGCGACGGTGAGGGCGAGCCCGACGATCGCGACGGTGAGCCCGGTGATCGCAGCGCTGTCCTCGTAGAGGACCGTTCGCAGGGCCGGATCCTGGAGCTGCCGAAGAAAAGAACGCACCGGCACGCCCGCTTCGCGCGCGGCGTGGCGCAGCTCGCGGACGGCGACGCTCAGCGAGAACATCTCGAAGACGGTCGAGAGGCCGAGCACGATGAACCCCACCGTCGCCCGCTCGATCTCGTGCGGGTGCGCGAGGCGATCGTACGCCTGATAGATCGAGAACACCCCGCCACCGAAGAACAAAAAGAGCGCGACCACCAGCGCCCAGAAGTAGCCCTCCTTGCCGTGACCAAGGGGATGGCGCGCCGTCGCGGGCTGCTCGCTTCGACGCAGACCGACGTAGAGGAGGAGCTGGTTGAGCGAGTCGGCGATGGAGTGCGCGGTCTCGGCCAGCAGCGCGCCCGAGCCGGTCATCGCCGCGGCCACACCCTTGGTGATCGCGATCGCCAGGTTGCCGGCGAACGCCGCGATGATCGCGCGTGTGGTGCCGTCGGACACGTTCGGTGGACTGCCTTCTACGTCAGCTCGACGCTGTCGCGCCAGCCAGGGACCGCCGTCGCAAAGCCAAGAGCGCGAACTTTCGGTTCGAAGGCCGCCTGCGCTGCGGGATCGCCGTGCACGATGAACGTCGTGCGAGGCTTCTTGGTGAAATTCCGCAGCCAAGCAAGGAGCTCGGGCTCGTCGGCGTGTGCGGAGAATCCGCTGATCGAGCGCACCTGGCAAGCGACGTCGAGGTCTTGTCCGTCGATGCGCACTCGCTTCGCACCCTGCTGGAGCTGTGCGCCAAGCGTGCCATCGCCCTGATAACCGACGAAGAGCAGCGTCATCGCCGGATCGCCGACGAGCGCCTTGACGTGCTGAACGATCCGGCCACCGGTGATCATCCCGTTGGAGGCAACGACCATGAGCGGTCGCGCCGCCTGCTCGATCGCGAGAGAGTCCTTCTGGTTGGTGGTCATGATGGCGTCCGGATAGTCGATCGGCGCGTCGTGCCGTGCGATGAGCGCCCGGGCGTCGTCGTCGAAATACTCGAGATACGCCCGATAGATGTCGCTGGCTTTCTGGGCCATCGGTGAATCGAGGTACAGCGGCAGGTGCGGGATGGTTCCGGCGCTGAGCAGCCGGTCCAGCTCATAGACGATCTCCTGGGTCCGTCCGATCGCGAACGCGGGCATGAGGAGCACGCCCTTCGCGTCACCGGTCAGCTTCACCGCCTCGCCGAGCAGTCGGATCGCCTCCTCCTGAGGCTCGTGCGTCTTGCCGCCGTACGTCGACTCGATGAGCAGGTAATCCGCGGTCGTGACCACGGTCGGGTCGCGGATGATCGGCGAGCCAGGCCGGCCGACGTCGCCACTGAAGACGATCGTGAGCCCTCGGTCGCGCTCCATGACGCGGACGCGGATGATCGCCGAGCCCAGGATGTGGCCCGCGTCCAGGAACGTCGCGGTGATGCCCGGCGCGACCTCAACTTCCGCCCCGTAGTCGATGCCGTGGAAGAGTCCGAGCGCGGTATTGGCGTCATCGACGGTGTAGAGCGGTGCGCGCAGCGCGGTCACGGCTTCCGGCGATGCCTCCCGCGTCGCGGCCGCAGGATCTTCCCTGGTCGCGGCTGCGATCTCGGCCGTGGTCGCTTCGTCCTCCGCCGCGGCACGCTCAGGGTTGCGGGCGGCGAATCTCTGATGGCTCTTCGCAGCTTCCTCCTGGAGCTTGGCGGAATCCAACAGCACCAGTCGGGTGAGGTCAACGGTGCCCTTGGTCGCGTAGATCGGCCTCCGGAATCCGGAAGCCGCCAGGTGTGGGATGAGCCCGCAATGATCGAGATGCGCGTGCGTGAGGAGCAGCGCGTCGATCTCACGCGGCTGGTAGGCGAATGGCACGCGGTTGCGGATCACGTCGTGAGGGCTCCCTTGGAACATGCCGCACTCGATGACCACGTGCGCCCGGTCGGTCTCAAGCAGATATTGCGAACCCGTCACCGTGCGCGTCGCGCCAAGAAAGGTCAGACGCATCTCGGCCATCATGGCATCTGCGCCGGACGTGGGGCGCCGAGAGCGATCCGCGTAGGCTGAACGTCTTGGCGCCCCTTGCGCGACCGGAGCCCTTCGACCCCCTGCGGAAAGGCTTGTACACCGGCGACGAGCTGATGCAGGGATACACACGGGCGAACCCGGAGGGTGCGCTTGATCGGAAGATCGCTCGTTACTTCGAAGCCGCGGGCGGCCGCAACCCGGCCTCAGCGGCGGCGGCCATCGCCCAGCGACTCCACGATTTCGGCATCGACCGCGCCCTGACCGCATGGCTCGAGGGGACCGGCGGCACTGTCCCCAAGGTCGTGGGTCTGATGGGCAGCCACGCGACGCCGCGCACCGATCCGGAGTACGCATCCGTCGCGGAGCTCGGGTGGCGGCTGGCGCGCGCCGGCTTTCTCGTGGCGACCGGAGGCGGACCCGGACTCATGGAGGCCGCGAACCTGGGGGCCTACCTCTCGAGGTATGCGGAGCCAGAGGTCCTGGGTCGCGCGGTGGCGGTCCTGCGACAAGCACCCGCATTCGAATCCGACCACGCTCGGTACATCGAAGCGACGCGCCAAGTGCTCGCTGATTTTCCGGATGGCACGGACAGCCTTGGCGTACCGACCTGGGTCTACCCCGACGAACCGGTGAACCTTTTCAGCTCGCACATCGCGAAGTACTTCTCCAACAGCATGCGCGAAGAGGGCCTCATCGCGATCGGCAACCACGGCGTGGTCATCGCGAGCGACACGCCCGGTAGCGTGCGGGAGCTCTTTCAAGCGGCAGAGCAGGACAGCTACTGGGTGGGCGACCGCCGCAGTCCGATCGTCCTCTTCGGTCCGCGCGGCTCCTCGAGTCTCGAGCTTTTGATCGCACACGCGCGACGCGATGGGTACGCGGACGTCGTCAGAACGTTCGAAGATCCGGCGCAGGTCGTCGACTTCTTCGTCCGCACACCCCCTTTGATCAGGCAGTCCGTGGCGCCGACGAAACTTGGTGCTGCCCTGCGGCTCAATCGGCCCCGCGGCGGGTCCAGAAACCCTCGGGGTCGTACTCGCGGATGATGCGCAGCTCGTCCGCGGTCGGCGGCTCTGTCTCGCGAACGCCGTCCGCAACGGTGAGCATCCATCCGGTGTTCGCCGCGATCTCGTCGACCGAGCTCGCCGGGTGATAGGACACGAGCACCGCTTCGCCGGCCACGAACCGGAACACGCCGAGCGTCGTAATGAGGACCGACGGACCGCCACGAGGTAGCCCGACCCGCGCGCGCCATGTGCCGCCCTCGCCGTAGCCCGGCGACGTCACGAAATCGACCCGCTCGCGCAGACGCCGCTTGTCGTGCGCCATGATCACGATGAGCCGGTGGGCAAGACTTGCGATGTCCGCGCCACCGCCGGATCCCGGCAGCTGCACCTTGGGATGCGCGCGATCGTCGCCGATCGCGGTGGTGTTGAGATTCCCATGACGATCGACCTCGGCGCCGCCGATGAAGCCGGCCTCCACCTCGCCGCGCTGTAGGAGTCCCATGAGGTCGATCGTGCGCGCGCACCAGACGGCGCCGGTGACGTTCGGCGGATCCCCCATGGTGTACAGCAGCTCGCGCGATGGCTGGTCTCGCACGACCCCGAGCTCGAAGAGGCCGACCGCGTTCGGTGCGTGAGTGCGCTTCGCCAGGACGAAGGCGATGAGCGGCAGGCGCATGCCCACGAAGACGCGCTCACCGTCGCGGATCTCTCGCGCCGCCTGCGCGACCATGAGCTCGCCCGGCGAGACGTCCACTAGCTCGGGATCAGGTTGGCCGCGATCGTGAGCGCCACCGCGATGACGATGACCTGGCCGATCGCGCTGGCGATCGCGATCCAGATCGCGCGGCCCGTCGAGATGTCGAGCGCCGAGCGCAGCGCGACGATCGTCGCCCCGAGCACCCAGAGACCGACGACCGTCCGGGTGATCGCGGCGAATCCCGGAACGAGCTCGAAGATGATGAGGAAGCGCGGCGTGTTGGCGTACCCCAGCGTGCGCGCGATCTCTCCCCAGCTCGACTTCGTGTCCTTTCCCGGGAACAGCTTCACACCGACGATGTAGGCGATCCACGCGTAGAACGCCCATCCGAGGAACGAGCCGAGCGCTCCGAAGAGTCCGCTCGATGCGCCGGTGAGCACGCCGTTCACGGCCCCGCTCACCAGACTCGTCGCCACAACGATGAACGCTGCCTCGCCCGTCCCCTTCTGGTCGGCCTCGATCTCCTCGTATGTCGCCGTTTGGAGCCGGAGCGCGCCAAGCATCCGGTCAGTCATCGATCCAGCCGTCATTCCCTGCCTCCATCGGAGATCCGCAGCGTCTGCCACCTGGGTCCGAGCTTCCTCAGATACTCGGCCCGGCCATCCACGCCGGTGATCCACTCGGCGGTCCAGGCGTCGAATCCCTCCACCGTTCGCGTGGCGCGATGGTAGTCGTGAAAGAACTCGTGGTCGCGGCCATAGCGACCCTGGAGCGGCGACGGGTGGCACGCCCCCGGCTCCTCGACGACAGCGACGACCTTCATCGCCGGCACGATCGTGCGATTCGGGTCTGCGCCGATGACCTCGCGTGCAACGATCTCCTCGGCGAGCACGATCACCGCCTTCGCCGCGAGCGCAGCCTCCTGGGAGACGCCCCACGGTCCGAGGAGCTGCGCGTTGCCATCGGCATCGGCCTGCTGAACGGCGATGACCGCGATGTCGGGCGTGATCGCCGGGATGAGAAGCAGCGGCGAGCCATCAAAGGGAGAAGTTGCGGCCACGAACGTTCCGTTCGCGCGCGGGATGTCGCTCCCGAGGAGCGTCCTGGTCGGGATGTACGGTGCGCCGAGCGCGCCGGCCAGGAGGGCCTGCGCGATCGTGAAGTTGCTGTGGTCGCGCACCTCGATGCGGCGCGGGATCCCCTGCTCCATCGCGCGACGGTACGCGTGCGCGAGGCCGGCCGAAACGTTGCCGATCCATGCGGCGCTCACGCGCCGGACGCAGCCGGCGCCGATGAGCTGATCGAACGCGATGTCGGAGATCGGCCCGATGAGCTCGAGCTCGCGTCTGCGCTGTCGGATCAGCTCGTGCGCGAACGCGAACGGGATGGCCGGCTCGAGCGCGCACCCGAGCGCGACCGACGCCCCGTCGGGGACGAAGTGCGCGACGGCCTCCGCGAGGCTGACGCGCTTGTCCGTTGCTAGCGTCCCTGCTCAAGCATTCCGCTGCTGCTCGCTCCTAGAGCAGCGCATCGCGGAATGCGTCTTCGGATCCGCTCCTCCGGGCAAAGCCCTCGTCGCTCACCTTCCCTTGTATTCGGGCTTTCGCTTCTCGACGAACGCCTTCACGCCCTCGCGCGCGTCGTCGCTCTTGAAGAGGCGGATGAGCGCCTCTCGTTCGATCGCAAGCCCTTCCGCGAGCGACCGCCCGTAGCCCTGCACCGTCGCGACCTTGATCTGGCCGATCGCGAACGTCGGACCTTCGGCGTACGCGCGCGCGCGATCGAGGGCGACCGTCTGCAGATCCGCCGCTGGCACGAGCTCATCGACGATGCCCGCACCCTTCGCCGCCTGCGGCGACAGCGTCGTGCCGCGCAGCATCAGCTCGAGCGCCCGCTGCCGGCCGATGAGGCGCGGCAGGCGCTGCGTGCCGCCAGT
>DATDEH010000077.1 GCA_036523395.1 Candidatus Limnocylindria bacterium
TACCCGGTGCGCTTCACCTCGCTACCGGGTGCTCGTCCAGTCGAGCACGATCTCCGCAGAGCGCTCGGGTAGCTGCCAGAAGTACCCGTGCGCGGCGCCCTCCACGACGCGTTTCGTCGCATTCGGGAGATGCGCGAGAAGGAACTCCGACTGCTCGACATGTGACCCGGTGCCCATGATCTGCGTGTCGCGGTCGCCGATCATGACCAGCGTCGGCATGCGTATCTCGCCGAGCCGGCCCGCGGTCTGGTGCTCCTGGCGAGCGAGCACGTGGCGCAGGTAGTTCTCGAGGTCGGGACGCTGCGACCAGAACGCGTCGTGCAGCCACGCGACACGCTCGGGGTGCGCGGCGGCGAACTCCGGAGTGAAGAACGTGTCGCGGATGTGCTCGCGCATGTACCGCTCGTAGCCGAGCTCGATCATCTCCTTGGCCGCGTGCACCGGGATGCCGCGTGTGACAGGACGGTCGTCGCGGAACTGGCCGGGTCCCGACGCAGCGAGGATGAGCGTGCGGATCCGCTCGGGATGGTCGAGCGCCATCCATTGCGCGACGCGCCCGCCCATCGAATGGCCGAGCACGTGCGCCGCCGGAAGGCCGAGGGCGTCCATGAGCCCGATCGCGTCCTCGGCGAAAAGGCGTGTGGAATATCGATCCGGCGACGGCGGTGTCTTCCCGGTGCCGCGATGATCGAACGTGAGCACGGCATGTCGCTCGAGGAGCGGCGTGGTGAATTCCGCTGGCCATGTCGCCCCGTGATAACCCGTCCCAGCGACGAGCACGATGGGAACGCCCTTGCCGCGGAGCTCGTGCGCGATGGGGTGGCCGCTCGACTCGCTCGTGTCGCGAGCGTAGACGATGGCCGAGAGTTGGGAGTACATTCGCCAAAGTCCACGACGCGTCCAATGTGGTTCAAGAGGTGAGGGTGATGTTGTCGAGAACTGCTCTGTTCAAGCTGCTCGCGACCGTCATGGCAGCCGGCATCGCGGTCGCCGCGTGCGGCGGCACGACACCAGCGGCGAGCAGCGCGCCGACGACGGCCGCAAGCGCCGCCCCGAGCGCGGCACTCGGTCAGCTGCCGGTGCCGGAGCTCACGAAGGTCCGCATCGGCATCAGCACGCCGACCGAGCCGGTGCAGTTCGCGGAGACGCTCGCCGAGCGGCTCGGTTTCTACAAGAAGTACGGCATCACGACCGTCGAGGTCACCGGGTTCGAGGGTGATGGGAAGGCGCTCCAGGCGCTCATCGCGGACCAGGTCGACTTCTTCGTCGGTGGCGCCTCGACCGCGATCAACTCCGTGGTCACCGACACGCCGGTCAAGGTCATCTCGATGAACAGCACAACGCTGACCGACGGTCTCTTCTGCGGCAAGGACATCAAGGTCCCCGCGGACGTGAAGGGCAAGTCGGTCGCGATCAGCACCTTCGGTGGCACGTCGCACGGCTCCGCGCTGCTGATGCTCAAGGGCATCGGCCTGACCGACAAGGACGCTGTCATCACCCAGACCGGAGGCGAGGGCGTCCGGATCGCAGCACTCAAGGGCGGATCGGTCGGCTGCGCGGTCGTCGGCATGTCCCAGGAAAAGGCGATGAAGGACGCGGGCCTCAACCTGCTCATCGACCTCTCGAAGGCCAAGCTCCAGTGGGGCCGCAGCGGACTCATGGCGAAGACCTCGTTCCTTCAGAAGAACCCGAACACCGCGCTCGTCGTGGTGGCGGCGGCGCTCGAGGCGCAGAACTCGATCTGGACCGACACGGCGACCGCGACGGCGAAGTTCGTCGACTGGGCGCAGGTGAAGGCGGATGCCGCCGACCTCGTGATGAAGGACTTCCTCACCTACGGCTCGCGGTCGATGACCTTCACGGCGGACGCATTCACCGCACCACGCGACGTGCTCGCGTCGGTCAACCCGGCGGTCAAGGACGTCGACGTCACCAAGGCGTTCGACCTGAGCTACCTCACGAAGCTCAAGGACATCGGCTTCTACCAGAAGAACAACATCCCGACGACCAACTAATCTCACCGTTGTAGCGCCGAGGATGCCCCCGTGGCACGCGTCGCGGGGGCATCCTCATATTCGGGACAAGGAGACCGCCATGACCCGTTTCGGTCTGCTCGTGCCCCACTTCGGGCTCGAGGCGGATCAGGATCTGCTCGTCGAGGGCGCGCGGCTGGCCGAGAGCCTCGGCTTCGATTCGCTCTGGGTGCGCGACCACCTCGTCTTCCATCCGCACGGCATGGAGGGCACGGACCGCACCTTCATCGAGCCGTTCGTGACGCTGACGTATCTCGCCGGCGTCACCGACAAGATCGGGCTGGGCGCCGCGACGATCATCCCGTTCCGCCATCCGATCCTCATGGCCTACAGCGTCGCGTCGATGTCCTGGATCACGCGACGGAAGTTCGATCTCGGCATCGGCTCGGGCACGTTCGACCACGAGTTCGAGGTCATCGGTCAGGGCACCGAGGATCGCGTCCAGATGATGAAGGAGCAGGTGCTCATCGCGCGGAAGCTCTGGGCGGGTGAGACGGTCGAGTGGAGCAGCGAGCGCTACAAGTTCAACGACGTCGACCTCAAGCCGCAGCCGCTGCATCCGGTGCCGGTGTGGTGGGGCGGAGCGACGCCTGCGGCAGCGCGGCTCGCCGTCGACTTCTGCGAGGGCTGGCTGCCGGGGCGCATCACGTTCCCGACGTACGCCGCGCGCGTGAAGAAGATCCGCCAGATGGCCGACGAGCAGGGAAAGCCGATGGTCATGACCGGGGCGGTCCCGGTCACGAGCATCGACACGACGACGAAGTCCGCCGTCGAGCGGCTCAACGTGCCCGGTCTCATCAAGAACGCGAACGCGCAGAAGTTCTGGCTCAAGCCGCCCTCAGGCGAGTTCACGAAGATCGAGGAGCTCGACGGCTCGATCCTCGCCGGGACGCCGGATGACATCGTCCGCGGGGTGCAGCGCTACCAGGAGCTCGGCTGCGATCTCCTTGTCTTCGACTTCCGCATGCGTTATCCCGATTGGATCGAGCAGATCGAGACCCTCGCGCGCGAGGTGCTCCCCAAGGTGAGCGGCGCGCGCGCGGGGGCGGCCGCGCGATGAAGACGACGACCACCACGCAGACCACCCACTACGAGATCCAGAAGAAGCGTCGCGAATCGCTTCTCGACGAGTGGAAGGGCTATCACAAGAACGTCCTCAAACGGCGCGACGTCGTGATGCATGACGTACCGAGCCGCCGTATCCGCAGCGGCGTGTACGCCGGCTACGACGGCGATCGTCCGACGAAGAACCTCGACGCGACGATCCACGAGCTCGCCCCGCATTCGACCACCACGATCCACCGCCACTCGTGGGATGCGATCGAGTTCATCGAATCCGGCCGCGGCTGGACCGAGATCGACGGACAGCGCCTCGACTGGCGGCCGTGGGACAC
>DATDEH010000078.1 GCA_036523395.1 Candidatus Limnocylindria bacterium
GGAATCATCGGATAAAAGCTACCCCGGGGATAACAGGCTTATGACGCCCAAGCGTTCACAGCGACGGCGTCGTTTGGCACCTCGATGTCGGCTCGTCGCATCCTGGGGGGGCAGTACCTCCCAAGGGTTGGGCTGTTCGCCCATTAAAGCGGTACGCGAGCTGGGTTCAGAACGTTGTGAAACAGTTCGGTCTCTATCCAGTGTGCGCGCAGGTGAGTTGAGAGGAGTTGCCCCCAGTACGAGAGGACCGGGGTGAGCGGACCGATGGTGTACGAGTTGTCCTGCCAAGGGCACCGCTCGGTAGCTATGTCCGTTCCGGATAACCGCTGAAAGCATCTAAGTGGGAAGCCGACCTCGAGATGAGCTCACCCTCTGGGTAACCAGGTAAGACCGCACGTAGAGAACGTGTTCGATAGGCGGAAGGTGGAAAGGTCGTAAGACCCGTAGCTAATCCGTACTAACGGTCGAGGGCTTGACCTAATTTCCAGCACCCAGCCGGGCCATCGAAACCGCGAGCGCAAATGCTCGTAGGACGTGGGCCGCGGCGGATCGGTGCGATCTCGCAGCGAAACTTCGCTTCGTCTTCCTCATTCACCATCTGCCGTTCTCGCATCAGCCCTCCCTCCGTCGGAGGGCTTTTGTGTGTCTACGGTCAGTACGCCGCGACCCTCGCGTGCCTGCCCCTAGGCGCGCCGCGGTTGACCGGCGGCGCTCACGTTCGATAAACTTGAGGCCTCGGTCCTTCGAGCGGTGGGGTCACACCTGTTCCCATCCCGAACACAGTAGTTAAGCCCACCAGCGCCGAAGATACTCGGGACGTCGGTCCCCGGGAAAATAGGTCAGGGCCGGGATAAAAACGACTTCGACGCGAAAGCGTGCGAGGTCGTTTTCATTTTCCGCCATCCTCTGCGCATGTTCGACGAGCTCCTGGACCGTTGGGACCTCCCGCGTCCGCGTGAACTCACGCGTGCGAGCTGGGGCTTCAGCAACGAGACGTGGTTCGTTCGCAGCGAGGCCGGCGAGCACGTCCTGCGCCTGTACGTCCAAAAGCGCTCCGAGGCGATCCGGTTCGAGCACGAGATCCTGCGCAAGCTCGCCGCCGCCGAGCTGACGTTCAGGGTCCCGAAGCCTCTCGAGACGGACGCTGGAGACACGCTCGCGATCGAGATCGACTCAGCCCGCCAAGCCGCGCTCTACCGCCGGATCGAGGGCGAGCATCTCGACGACGACGACGTGGCTGGAGTCGCCAAGGCCGCGGCTGCATTCGCCTCCCTGGATATGGCGCTCGAGTCGATCGACCGCATCGACATCGCCGCGCCGCCCTTCTCGGGCGACCTTCGCGCCGTCCACCCGGCGATCACCGATCTCGCGCAGATCGAGGTGATCGCGGGCGCGGCTGGAAGGGACTTCGTCGAATCGGCCGCGGAGAACGCGACGGCCATCTATCGCTCGCTACCGATGCAGCTGATCCACGGCGACTTCGCGTTCGGCAACGTGCTCGTCCGGACCGGCCGCGTCCGCGGGGTGCTGGACTTCGAATACGCGGGTCGGAACATACGCGCGCTCGAGCTCGCCGGGATGCTGAGGAACGTCCTCGCGAAAGGCCACCGGGAGCGCTTATGGCAGCCGGTCCTGCATGGCTACCTCAGAACGCTGTCGCTCGATCCCGCCGAGGTCGCGGCGTTGCCGGTGCTCGTGATGTTCCAGTCAGCCATCATCCTGGTCTGGCTCGCGGGCCGCGTGGTCGAGGGTGATAGCCCACCGAAGCTAATCGCTGAGAACCTCGAGCAAGCCCTCTCGATCAGGAGCTGGGTCGTGGCGAACACTGCGCCACTACTCGCGGAAGCGCTGGACGCAAGCGCCTAACTGGTCAGTTACAACGTCACGTCCGGCGCGCGTGGACGCGTACGGCAATGCCCCGCCGACATTCATTGTGTGGGGGAGCTACCGGAGCGCGTGCTCAGGCGCGTCGTGCCGGATCCGGTGCAGGTCCAGGTCATCCTGGGATCGCTGCTCGGTGACGGACGCCTTGAAGGCGGCGAAGGCGATCGGCGTCTCCGCATCGCGCATCACAACGGTCGTGCCGAGTACGTCTGGTGGAAGTACGAGCGGCTCGGCATCTTCGCCGCTCACGCGCCGGTGCGCAGAGGGGACGCGCTCGAGTTTCACACCATCGCGCATCCGGTGTTCGATGACCTTGCGCCGCTGTTCGCCGGCTCCGACCGCAGGCGCGTCCGCGAATTGCTCGCGCCGCTCGGGCTTGCCGTGTGGATGACCGACGTCGGTCGGTTGCGTCTCAGCGCCGAAGTCTTCCTTCCGACGCAGCGAGCAGTCGCGCTCGTCGCGAGCTAGGTGTGCAACTGACGTTGTCCGGTGACGCCGGAGCCGACCCGCTGACGTAGCCGCTCGTACGGGGTCTGGCCGCCGAGCGACCCGTGCGGGCGATGGTAGTTGTAGAAGTCTTCCCACTCCTGGAGCTTGCGGTTGAACAAGTTGGCGTCGTCGATCACGACGCCCTCGAGCATGCGATAGAACTCCTCGGCGTCGATACGGTGCGATCGTTCGACCTTGCCGTTGAGTCGCGGCGTGGCGGGCTTGATGTACACGTGGTCGATGCCGCGGTCGAGGACGTGCCAGTGGAAGCGCGCCTGGAACTCCGAGCCGTTGTCGGTCTGGATGCGCTCGACCTGGAAGGGCAGCTTCTCGAGAACGTAGTCGACGAACTGGATCGCCGTGTTCTGACCGAGCTCGCGGTATAGGCGCAGCACTCGCAGGCGTGTGCAGTCGTCGATTGCCGTGAACTGGTAGTACGTCTTGCGCGCGCCCTTCAAGGGCGCGATGAACTTCACGTCGATCTGCACCTGGTGGCCGGGCTGCGGCTTCTCATAGCGCTTCCAGCGCTCGCGGTAGCGGCGGTAGCGCTGCGAGGCCGGCAGACGGGAAAGGCCAAGACGCCGGAGGATCCGCCAGATCCCGGACTGCGAGAGCTGAAGGTCGTGGTACCGCTTGAGGTACATCGCGATCTTCAGGGGCCCGAAGTGGTAGCTCTGGCGCAGGTAGACGATCTTGCCGACCACGTCCTCGGCCGTGGCGCGAGGGCTGCGGTGCGGCCGCGAGGAGCGGTCGCGGAGCCCAGCCTCGCCGAGCGCGAGGTAGCGGCGTCGCCACACATAGAAGGTCTTGCGCGCGATGCCGTAATAGCGGCACGTCCGAGAGACGCTCCGGCTGACTTCCTCGGCGTGCCGCAGGACCGCCAGACGGTGGGCCACGGTTCGTTTCTGCTCTTGTTCGGTCACTTGGATCTCCTCCCCTTCGGAAGGCCCAAGTGTCACCGACCTCTGTCAGTTCTAGAGCTAGGCGGCGACTTGCTGCTGGACTCGCGCCGGCGCAGCGGCGACGTGCACCGAGAGCTCGCGTCGCAGGTTCTGGATCGCGCGACCGTGTAACTGGCACGCGCGCGCCTCGCTGACGCCCATCTTCGCCCCCGTCTCGCGCAGCGTGAGCTCATCGCCGTAGTAGCGCGCGATGACCTCACGCTGGCGAGCCGGTAGCCTCCCCAGCGCGTCCTGAACT
>DATDEH010000079.1 GCA_036523395.1 Candidatus Limnocylindria bacterium
GCGAGGCGGTCGTCGGCGCTGCTGAGCTTCGCGCCCGTGAGCTGACCGATGCGACGCAGGCGCTGCCGCACCGTGTTGCGGTGCAGGTACAGCTCGCGCGCTACCCCATTCACGCTGCCGTGGAGCTTGAGATACGCCTCGAGCGTTCGGACGAGATCGGCGTACCGCTCGTCGTCGGCGAGCGGTCCGAGCACGCGCTCGGCGAACGCCTCGATGTCGCTCTCCGGCTGGCCCAGGACGAACCGGTACGGACCGAGGTCGTCGAAATGCGTCGTCTTCGCCTTGCCGCCGTTCGTGCGCGCGAGCGAGACGGCCTGCTCGGCCTGGAGGAGCGCGAGATGCGCGCCGGTCGCCCCGCGCTTCGGACCCGACACGGCGACCGAGAGCTGGTCGTCGTCCGCCTCCTTCGAGACGCGACGGCGCAGCCGCTCCCCTTCGCTGCGCGCGTCGACGTCCTCATCCACTTCGAAGACCGCCGCAACCACGTCCGAGCGCGTCCGGACGACCTTCGCGTCGGCCGGGGCGGCCGCGGTCACCGCTGTCCGCAGATGCCCATTGGCGATCCGGCTCGAGAATGCGATCGCCAGATATCTCGTGTCACTCATCTCTTTCCTCCCTAGAAATCAAAAGGCCTCCCTTTTGGGAGGCCGGTGCTGAACGCTGAGAACGGGTCTGCGAGCTAGCTGCCGCCTCCCAAACCGTGGTCGCCCATCGCACAGACGCAGGTGCAATGGGCTTCGGGCATGGCCATGGCGCAGCAGCGATAAAGCATCTGCGATGAAATTAGTGCCACACCTGCGCCACGTCAACGGTTCTGCGAGGATTGCCGGCATCCCATGAGCCCCTCTTTCCGACTCGCCGTCATCGGCGGCGACGGCATCGGCCCCGAGGTCACCCGCGCAGCGCTGCGCGTCCTCGACGCGGCCGAGGGGCGTTTCGGCTTTTCCACGGTGCGCGAGGAATTGCGGTGGTCGTCGGCGCGTTACGTAGAGTCGGCCGGAAAGATCACGCCCGAGGACATCGACGGTCTGCGGGCCTTCGACGCGATCCTGTTCGGGGCGATCGGCGATCCGCGCGCCCCGCGCGGCGTCGTCGAGCGGGACGTCATCCTCGGCATGCGCCGCCAGCTCGACCTGTACGTCAACCTCCGCCCCATCGTCGCCTACGACGACCGGCTCGTGCCGCTGAAAGGCAAGCGTGCCGAGGACATCGACCTCGTCGTCGTGCGCGAGAACACCGAGGACGTCTACACCCAGACCGGCAAGATCACCGGAAGCGGCAAGGACGAGGTCGCCGAGGTGCCGATGCGCTTCACGCGCCCGGGCATCGAGCGCGTGGTCCGTTACGCGTTCGAGCTCGCGCGCACGCGCCCGGATCGGCACCTCACGCTCGTCGACAAGGCGAACGCGATCCCCGTGCAGGAGCTGTGGCGCCGGATCTTCGACGAGATCGGCGAGCAGTTCGCCGAAGTGACGCGCGACGCGATGTACGTCGACGCGGCCTGTATGTGGCTGGTGCTGCGACCGGAGCAGTTCGACACGATCGTGACGACGAACCTCTTCGGCGACATCATCACCGACCTCGGCGCCGCGATCTGCGGCGGCCTCGGCGTCGCGGCCTCGGGGAACATCAACCCCGGCAAGGTCTCGATGTTCGAACCGATCCATGGATCCGCGCCGAAGTACGCCGGCAAGGGCGTCGCGAGCCCCATCGGCGCGATCGGTGCCGTCGCGCTCATGCTCGAGTACCTCGGGCAGAGTGACGCGAGCCGCGCCATCGAAGACGCGGTGCGCGCCGGACTGCAAGGCAGCCGGATCAAAGGAGTCGAGGCCGGAAGCCAGAAGACCGATGAGGTCGCGAACATCGTCGCCATGGCGGTCGCCGGCTAACGCGCGATGAGCGAGACCGTGTACGACGCGATCGTCGCGGGCCTCGGCGCGCATGGCAGCGCCGCCGCGTATCACCTCGCGAAGCGCGGGCAGAGCGTGCTCGGGTTCGATCGCTTCGCGCGCGGACACACGCTCGCGTCGTTCGGCGGCCTCTCGCGCATCATCCGCCTCTCCTACTACGAGCACACGAGCTACGTCCCGCTCCTCGAACGCGCGTGGGACCTCTGGCGCGAGCTTGAGCGCGACAGCGGAGAGACGCTGCTCACACAGATTGGCGGCCTGTATATGGGACCGCCGGAGGGCGAGCTGGTGTCGGGTTCGCTCGCGAGCGCGCGGCTGCACGACCTCGCGCACGAAGTGCTCGACAACGCGGAGCTCAGGCGACGGTATCCGCTCTTCGAGATCGATCGCGAATGGATCGGCCTCTTCGATGCGCAGGCCGGCTGGCTCGCTCCCGAGCGTGCTGTCGAAACGCATCTCCGGCTCGCCGAGCG
>DATDEH010000080.1 GCA_036523395.1 Candidatus Limnocylindria bacterium
CCGTGTCGGCGCCGGCAAGACGACGCTGCTCCGCGTTCTGCTCGGCCTGCTGCCGCGCGACGGCGGTGAGATCCGCTGGAACGGCGAGATCGTCGACGATCCCGCGGCGTTCTTCGTCCCGCCGCGGTGCGCCTACGTGCCACAGGTGCCGCGGCTCTTCAGCGACTCGCTGAAGGCGAACATCCTGCTCGGGCTCGGCGCCGTCGAGGCGGCGGTCGGCACGGCGGTCCGCGCCGCCGTGCTGGAACAGGACGTCGCGGGCCTCACGAACGGCCTCGACACGCTGGTCGGCTCGCGCGGCGTGCGGCTCTCGGGTGGTCAGGTGCAGCGCGCGGCAGCCGCGCGCGCATTCGTTCGGCGAGCCGAGCTGCTCGTCGTCGACGACCTCTCCAGCGCGCTGGACGTGGAGACGGAACGCACTTTGTGGGAGCGCCTCCTCGACGGAGCCGAGTCGAGCGACCGCGCCGCGACGATCCTCGCGGTGTCGCACCGCCGGCCCGCGCTGCGCCGCGCGGACCGGATCATCGTGTTAAAGGACGGGCGCCTCGAGGATCAGGGCACGCTCGATGAGCTGCTTACCCGCTCGGACGAGATGCGCCGACTCTGGGAGCATGAGAGCAACCCGGTATCGATGCCTGAGTCGCCCTAGAGTCGCGTGACCAAGGGTGATCCGTGCCGTCCGATGACCTCGTAGCCAGCGATCAGGCGGGTGAAGATCGACGCCTCGTGTCCCGGAACACGCCGTGGTTCTACCTGGATGCGGGCCAGAACGTGGCGCGCATCGGCCTTGGCATCGTCGCCATCGCGGCGGCGTACGTCCTAATGGACCCGGTCATGCAGAAGTGGCTCGTCGCGGTCGTGGGTGTCGCATCTCGAACCTCGAGAGCCCGGCGGACGATCTCCTGCACCTCATCGTCGGTGCGTGGGCCCGCTACGCGGCGTTCATGGGGCGCGCGACGATGCGCGCGACCGCGTAGTCCGACCCACACAGGTCCTGACCCGCTGCCCAGCGCCCTCGGACGCGCGGCTACAAAATGAAGCCCGGTCGAGTTCGACCGGGCTTCTGTTGATGTGCGTCACACGCGAGAGAGATCCGCGGGAGGTCATGAGATGCCCGATCCCAGGCCGCGTTTCATCGAACCCCCTCAGCTGTTCCGCTCGCCGCGGTACACGAATGTCGTCGTCGCGAACGGCTTCGCGTTCATCCAGACGGCGTTCGACGCGCAGGGCGACGTCGTCGGTGTCGGAGACTTCCGCGCACAGGCGGAGCAGACATACCGCGCGACCCTGCCGCTGCTCGTCAAGGCACGGCGCGCGATCCTGGGTGACCTGCGGCCGGCGAGCACCGCGGTCGTCGCGGGGCTCGCGCGCGAGGAGCTGCTCGTCGAGGTCGACGCGATCGTCGCGCTCCCCACCGCTTGAAGATCGTCATCCCGGGAGGCTCCGGCCACGTCGGAACGCTCCTCGCACGCGCACTCGCGTCGGGCGGCAACGACGTGGTCGTGCTCAGCCGCCGGGAGCCGCGGGCCGCTGCGTGGCGCGTCGCCGAGTGGGACGGCAGGACCGTCGGCGAATGGTCGAAGGAGATCGACGGCGCCGACGTCGTGATCAACCTCGCTGGCCGCAGCGTGAACTGCCGCTACACCCCGGCGAACCGGGCCGAGATCCTGGATTCGCGCGTCCGGTCGACCCGTGCGGTGGGCACCGCGATCGCGCGCAGCAAGAAGCCGCCGCGCGTCTGGCTTCAGGCAAGTACGGCGACGATCTACGCACACCGGTACGACGCGGCGAACGACGAGACCAGCGGCATCCTCGGTGGTTCCGAGCCGAACGCACCGGAAACATGGCGATTCAGCATCGACGTCGCGCGCGCGTGGGAGGCGGCGCTCGACGAGGCCGACGCCTCCTCGACGCGAAAGGTCGCTCTCCGCTCCGCGATCATCATGAGTCCCGACGACGGCGGCCCATTCGCGACGCTCATGGAGCTGGTCGGCCGCGGGCTCGGCGGGCGCGCCGGCGACGGCCGGCAGTACGTGTCCTGGATCCACGACTCCGACTTCGTGCGCGCAGTGAGCTGGCTCATCGCGCATGACGCGCTCGCAGGGGTCGTGAACGTCTCATCTCCGAACCCGATCCCGCAGGAGGACTTCATGCGTGCGCTGCGGAACGCGGCCGGGGCTCGCGTCGGACTGCCCGCGCTGAGTTGGATGCTCGAGATAGGCGCCGTGGTGATGAGAACGGAGACAGAGCTCATTTTGAAGAGCCGCCGGGTCGTTCCGGCTCGCCTGCTCGAGAGTGGCTTCGTCTTCACTCACCCGAACTGGCCTGACGCCGCCCTCGACCTGGTGCGTCGCCGACGAAGTGGCGGTCAGCGGTAGGCGCCGACCGCGGGAACAACGCCTGGCGGCGCCGCGGTCTCTAGAGGAAGTTGAAGAGCTGCGGCAGTCGCGCGAACTGACCGGACACGAGCACGAGACCCATCACGATCACGAGCGTGCCGCCAGCGAGATTCAGGACGCGAATGCCGCGCGCGAGCGCACGCGTCACGCGGCGCGTGCCACCGATGCCCGCCGCGATGACGAGGAACGGCACGCCGAGCCCGAGCGCGTAGGCGAGGAGCAGCACGGCGCCGGACGCGAGGTCCTCGTTGAGCAGGAGGTCCAGGATGAGCGCGAGATACGGACCGACGCACGGTGTGAAGCCGACGCCGAAGGCGAGGCCGATGAGGAACGAGCGCGGCAGCCCGGTGGCGTTGCCCTCGAGACGAACATCGAGCTCGCGCATGAGAAATGGGATCGTGATGAGACCGACCATGTGCATCCCGAGCACGATGAGCAGGAGGCCGCCGAGGCGTTGCAGCCAGTAGACGAGGTCGCCGGCGAGCGCGCCGACCAGAGCGATCGCGACCCAGAGCAGCGTGAACACGACACTGAATCCGATGACGAAGGCGAGCGCGTGCGCGACCGTGCGCGTGCGCTGCGTGCCCGCGAGCGCGGCTTCACCGGCCATATTCACGAGGAACGCGGGCACCAGCGGCAGGACGCACGGCGAGAGGAACGAGAGGATGCCCGCGCCGAACGCGATCGCGACGTTCATCGCTGGCTAGCGTATCTTCGCGCCAACATCGATCAGGGAGACGAGGGATGGCGACACCGAAGGCGAAGGTGAGTGGCGACGGGACAAAGGCGAAGCCGTGGAAGCTCAAGACGCCACCCGGCACGTCCGACTATCAGATGTATCGCGCTGAGGACGCCGATCCGCCGGCCATCGTGTGCGTCGTCGGGACCACGGAGCTCCGCTATCACCTGAGCGCGATCGAAGATCTGCACGCGATGCTGAAGAAGCACGGCGACTGGATGCCGCTCGGCAGCGCTGACGAGCAGAAGCCGGCCGCAGACGGCACCGTCGAGGCGTGGGGACGCTCGCCGAAGAATCCGGTCAAGGGCTGGTACGGCCTGAAGAAAGGACTGCGTGGCCGCTTCGGCATGTACCTGCCGCCTCTTCTCGAGGCGCTGGGCCTCGCTGAAGTCACGCACGACGCGAAGAACAATCGGATGAGGGCGATCTAGCCGCGCACAGGTCGCGCTTTGGTCTCTCTCTGTTCAGCAGGTCTACCCTTGAGTCACCCTCTGGCGCGCCATTTCCGCCCTCGGACCAGTGGGTGGAGATGGGATGAGCCAGACCGCGGATCGCAGCAGCCAGCGCGACCAGGACGTGCCGCAAAGAGGCGGCGCGGTCACCCCGCGGCGCCTGTTGGGGGCGCTGCGCGAGGTCACGCTCGCGGCGATGCACGCCCACACGCCGACCGAGGTCGCGTTCGTTGCGGCGACGCAGGTCTGTCAGCTGCTCGAAAGCGACGAGGCCGTAGTGCGGTGGTGGAACTCCGAGCGCGCGAGTCTCGAGCTGCTCGCCGACACGCGCGCCGACCGCACCGGACGCGCGGGCGACCTCTCGACGGGCGAAGGCGCGGTCGGGCTCGCGTTCTCGACGTCCGCGCCGGTGATCGTCGAGGACTACGCACGCTGGGAACATCGCGTGTCGTCGTCTATCGCCGTGGGCAGCGGGGTGGCGGTGCCCCTCGTGCTGCACGACGCGCCGGTGGGAGCGCTCGCGATCTACTCGCGCGAGTCGCGCGGCTACAAGGAGACCGACGTCCAGCTGCTCGCGCTCTTCGCGGACCAGGTCGCTCCGGTGTTCGAGGCCGCGCTCATGCGCATCGCCTCGCAGCGCGCGACGGAACGCGCGGACGCGTCCGACCGCCAGCTGCGCGACATGCTCGACGCGGCCCTCGACGCGCACGTCGTGATGGACGCCGAGGGACGCATCACGCGATGGAACGCGCAGGCCGAAGCGATGTTCGGATGGCGCCACGACGAGATCGTCGGCAAGGTCCTGGCGGACACACTCGTTCCGCCGCAGTTCCGTGACGCGCACCGCAAGGGACTGGCCCATTATCTGAAGACCGGCGATGGCCCCATGCTGCGTCGGCGTGTGGAGCTCCAGGCGCTCAGAAAGAACGGCCTGGCGTTCCCGGTCGAGCTGACCGTCGCGCCGATCGGCACGACCGAGGGGCCGGCGTTCAGCGCATTCCTCCGCGACATCAGCGAGCGCCATCAGGTCGAACAGCAGCTCAGGCGTCTCGCGATGCACGACGCGCTCACTGGCCTACCGAACCGCCTTCTCCTTTATGACCGCGCCGAGCAGGCCTTCGCGGGGGCGAAACGCACGAAGTCGTCCGTGGCGCTGCTCCTGATGGACCTCGACGGCTTCAAAGACATCAACGACGCGTACGGCCATCACGTCGGCGACATCCTCCTGCAGGAGGTGTCGGTACGCCTGCGCGACGGACTGCGCGGGTCCGACACCGTGGCGCGGCTCGGTGGCGACGAGTTCGCGATCCTGTTGCCAGACACCGACCTGGAAGGCGCGTTCGCCGCGGCAAAGACGCTGCGTGCGTCGCTCGATGCGCCGCTCACCATCGAGAGCGTGCGGATGCCGGTCGATTCAAGTGTGGGGATCTCGCTGTTTCCAACGCACGGCGATGACCCTCTGACGCTGCTGCGACGCGCGGACATCGCGATGTACGCCGCGAAGCGACATGGCACCGGCGTCGCGCTTTACGAAGAGGGCAGCGACCTCGAGGGCGCGGCCAGGCTCGGCCTCGCGTCGGATCTCCGCGAGGCGCTCGATCGCGGCGTTCTTCATCTCCACTACCAGCCGGTGGTCGATCTCACGACGAACCGCGTCTGCATGATGGAGGCGCTCGCTCGCTGGAATCATCCGAGGCTCGGACTCATATCGCCGACCGAGTTCATCCCGCTCGCGGAGCGCTCCGGCGTGATGCCGCAGCTCTCGTCGTGGGCGCTGAGGACCGCGCTCGAGAAGGCGCTCGGTTGGCAGGCGCGCGGGATCGCGATCGCCGTGAACATGGCCGTCTCCGATCTCTCGGATACCAACTTTCCCGACCGCGTACGCGCGGCCGTGGAGGAGGCGGGGCTGCCGCCGGGGGTGCTGCACCTCGAGGTGACAGAGAGCGGCGTGATGAGCGAGCCCGAGCGGATCCTCACCTGCCTCGAGCGCCTGCGCGATATCGGCGTGCAGCTGGCGATCGACGACTTCGGGACCGGCTCGTCCTCGCTCGCGTACCTCCACCGGCTCCCGATCCAGGCGTGCAAGATCGACCGTTCGTTCGTCCGCAGACTGACGACCGAGGCGTCCAGCGTCGCGATCGTGCGCGCCACGATCGAGCTCGCGCACGCGCTCGAGCTCCGCGTGATCGCGGAGGGCGTCGAGGACGCCGCGACCCTCGAGGTCCTCCAGGACATGGGGTGCGATCTCGCGCAGGGTTACTTCATCTCCGAGCCGATCCCCGACGACCAGACCGAGGCCTGGCTGGCGAGTTCATCCTGGGTGGGCGCCCGCGCGTAGAGCAGTGATGGGGACAGTGACCCCCCGTTCCGCTCCGCTCGGTCTCGCGCTCGTGCTTCTCACAGCGTCGTGTCTGGCCACGCCGGCCCCTGCCGCGCCGCCCGCGCCAACGGCGGCAGCAGCGACCGCTCCGGCCGTCGCGAGCGCCACTCCCGCGCCGACGCCGACCGCGTCACCGACGCCGAGCGCGGCCGGCGCGCTGATAGAAATGGGCGATCACTTCTTCGACCCTTCGCAGCTCACGGTGAAGGTCGGCACGACGGTGACCTGGAAGGTCGTCGGTCAGTCCACGCACGATCTCGCAGCGCGAGACGGCACGTTCTCCGACCGCACGATGTCATTTGGGCAGACTTTCTCGTTCACCTTCACCAAAGCGGGCAGCTACCCGTACGTCTGTATGCAGCACGAGGGCGACGGGATGATCGGCGAGGTGACCGTCATCAACTAGCTCGACGTGTTAGGGCGCTGGCACCAACGTCTGCACGGGTTCGGAAAAGCGCACGTGCAGCCGGGCGTGACCACGACCGCCTTCTTCCGTCGATCCGTGGCGTCATCGGCGGGCGCGTTTTGCGAGGCCTGACCTGACCCGCTAGCCGATAGCCTCCGCCAGGTCCTCGATGAGGTCGTGCACGGTCTCGATGCCGACCGACAGCCGAACGAGCCCCGCAGGCGGCGCGAGCTTCGTCCCGCGCACGGAGCCGTGGGTCATCGCCAGAGGTACCTCGATCAGCGACTCGACGCCGCCCAGCGACTCCGCGAGCGCGAAGATCTTCGTGCGCGCGGCCATTCGCGTTGCGGCGGCCTCGCCGGCCTTGAGCTCGAACGACAGCATCCCGCCAAACGCTCGCATCTGCCGTTTCGCGACGTCGTGTTGCGGGTGCGCTCGCAGCCCCGGGTAATTCACGCTCGAGACCTTGGGGTGCTCGCTCAGCCACTCCGCGATCGCCTGGCCGTTCGCGGAATGACGCTCCATGCGCACCGCGAGCGTCTTGGCGCCGCGGAGGACGAGCCAGGCGTCGAGCGGTCCGGGCACGCCGCCGACGGCGTTCTGCAGGAACGCGAGACGAGCCCGGAGTTCAGGGTCATTGCCGATGATCGCGCCGCCGACGACGTCGGAATGCCCACCGATGTACTTCGTCGTCGAGTGAAGGACCAGGTCGGCGCCGTGGGCGAGCGGGTTCTGCAGGTACGGGCTCGCGAAGGTGTTGTCGACGGCCGCGAGCGCCTTTCCCTTGTGCGCGATCTCGGCTAGGGCGTGGATGTCCAGGACCTTGAGCATCGGGTTGGTCGGCGACTCGATCCAGACCAATCGGGTGTTCTTGCGCAGCGCCTTACGCACTCCGCCGAGATTCCGCATGTCGACTGCCGTCGTCGCGATGCCCAGCTGCTCGAAGACACGCACGAAGAGCCGATACGTACCGCCGTACACGTCGTCGCCCATGACGACGTGCTCGCCTGCCTTGAGGAGGTGCGCGATGGCATCGGTCGCGGCCATGCCCGAGCCGAACGCGAGCGCCCAGCGTCCGTCCTCGAGCGCGGCGAGACACGTCTCGAGCGCCGTCCGCGTGGGGTTGCCGGTGCGGGCGTACTCGTACCCTTTGTTCTTCCCGACCGCGACCTGCGCGAAGGTCGACGTCTGGAAGATCGGCACGGTGACCGCGCCCGTGAGCCCCTCAGGCTCTTGGCCGGCGTGGATGGCGAGGGTGTCAAAACCGGGCTTGCGCTTCCGCGTCGGCACGCGCTCAGTATGCGGTGTAGTGAGCCTGTGAGGGACGGGGAGGACCGGCGTCGGCGCGTGCTCGTCGTCGAAGACGACAGCGATATCGCGTCGCTGCTTTCGGAGATCCTCGAGAACGAAGGCTACTCGGCCGTCGCCGTCACGGACGGCGACGATCTCAAGGACGCACTCGACCCGCGGCCGGATCTCATCGTGCTCGACCTTCGGCTCTCGCGTGGTAGCGCGGATGAGATCCTTGCGTCGTTGCGTGCACGTGGGATCGGCGAAGTACCGGTCCTCCTGCTTAGTGCGGCTGGCGATCTGCCGGAGCGCGCGAAGGCGCTTGGTGTGCGTGCGTATCTCGCAAAACCGTTCGAACTTGAAGAGCTGCTGGTCGTCCTCCGGGCCATGACGTGAGCGGTCCTTGTTAGCTCACCGTTACACGCCGGAGGACGTCACATTCAAGGAGGCACCTATGACAAGTGGCGCGCCGCTTGCTTTCCCGCGAGATGTGATCATCGGTCGTCCGCGCGAGACCGTGGCGGTCGCGTCGCTCCCGACGCGGCACGGTGAGCTCCAGATCCATGTCTTCCGCCTCGGTGACGCGACCGAGGTCATCGCGCTCGTGCACGGGGACGTCGCGGGCGAAAAGCCTGTGCTCGTGCGACTCCATTCGGAGTGCCTCACCGGCGAGGCGCTCGGCTCCCTTCGCTGCGACTGCGGCGAGCAGCTCGAGTCCGGGCTCGAGCAGATCGGACATGCCGAGCGCGGGGTGCTCCTGTATCTGCGGCACGAAGGACGCGGGATCGGACTGTTCGACAAGATCCGCGCGTACGCTCTCCAGGACGGCGGCCTCGACACGGTCGACGCGAACATCGCGCTCGGCCTCCCGATCGACGGTCGCGACTACACCGCGGCCGCGGAGGTGCTCCGCAGGCTTGGCGTGCGGCGTGCGCGCGTGATGACGAACAACCCCGCGAAGCTCGAGGCCCTCGCGGAGCACGGGGTCGAGGTCGTCGAGCGCGTGCCGATCGAGGCGCTTCCCAACCCCGTCAACCTGACCTACCTGCGCACCAAGGCGACGCGGATGGGCCACCTGCTCGACGGGGCGCCGCTCGTGTCGTCCGCGCCCGGCAAGAATGGGCATCACGCGCGTCCCGCGGTGACGGTCCACTACGCCCAGACCATCGACGGACGCATCGCGGCGCGGAGCGGTGACGCGCACTGGGTCAGCGGCGAGTCGTCGCTTCAGCTCGCGCACGAGCTGCGCGCGTCCCACGACGCGGTCATGGTCGGGATCGGGACGGTCCTCGCCGACGACCCGCGCCTCACCGTGCGTCTCGTGGAGGGCCGGTCGCCGATCCGCGTGATCGTGGACAGCACGCTTCGCGTTCCGATCGGAGCGAACGTCCTGGTCGATCGGACCGCGCGCACGATCATCGCCACCACGCCCTTGGCGTCCGGGGAGCGAGCGCGCGCGATCAAAGAGGCGGGCGCAGAGATCCTGCGCGCGCACGCCGACGAGAACGGCGACGTCGACCTGCGCGACCTGCTGCGGCGGTTGCGCGGGATCGGCATCGGCTCCCTGCTGATCGAGGGTGGCCGTGGGATCATCACCTCCGCGTTGCGTGACCGGTTCGTCGACCGTCTCACGGTTTGCATCGCGCCGAAGGTCATCGGCGAGGGCATCGCCGCCGTCGGCGACCTCCACATCGACTACCTGCGCGAGGCGCTCACGTTCTCGAGCTCGCGCTTCGTGGCGTGCGGTGAGGACCTGATCTTCTACGGCGAACCGCTCTGGGAGGCAGCGCGGCAGAGCGCCTGATGACCGCGAGCGTCTGGTTCCCCCGTGCACGTGAGGTCGAGATCCGCGACGAGATCGTCGGCCATGCCGGCCCGGGCGAGATCCGCGTCCACGCCATCGCCTCGGGTCTGTCGCACGGCACGGAGATGCTCGTGTTCCGTGGCGAGGTCCCGGTGGACCTCGCGCTCGACCTGCCAACGCTCGCCGGCAGCTACGCGTTCCCGATCAAGTTCGGGTACGCGAGCGTGGGCCGCGTCATCGAAACGGGCGCGGGTGTGACGGAGCTCGCGCCGGGCGACCACGTGTTCGTTCATCACCCGCATCAGCAGGAATACGTCGTCCGAGCCACGTCGGCGGTGCGGCTTCCAAAGCGCCTGCCTCCGGAGCTCGGCGTGTTCGTCGCGAACTGCGAGACCGCGCTGAACGTCGTGCTTGATGCGCACCCGCATCTCGGCGACGAGGTCGTAGTGATCGGCCAGGGCGTGGTCGGCCTGCTCGTGACGCAGCTGCTGGAGCGAGCCGGTGCGCTCGTCACCGCGGTCGAGCCGATCGCTGCTCGTCGCGAGCTCGCGCTGCGCGGAGGCGCTGAGGATGCGGTCGCGCCCGAGGCGGCCCTGGCGCGTATCGCCACGCGCACGAAAGGCCGCGGCGCGGATGTGGTCGTCGAGGCGAGCGGCAACGCAGGCGCCCTGCAGCTCGCGATCGACGCCGCCGCGTTCCAGGCATCCGTCGTCGTGTGCTCGTGGTACGGCACCAAGCCGGTGAGCCTCGATCTCGGCTCCCGCTTCCATCGCCAGCGGCTGCGACTGGTCAGCTCGCAGGTGTCGCAGATCGATACGGCCCTCGCGCCGCGCTGGGATCGCCAGCGGCGCCTCGACACCGCGCTCGCGCTGCTCGAGGAGCTCGTCCTCGGCCCGCTCATCTCGCACCGCATCCCGTTCGCGCGCGCGGCGGAGGCGTACGAGCTCGTGGACCAGCGCCCCGAAGAGACCGTGCAGGTGATCCTCACCTACGACTGAGCCTGCGGTGCTGCTCGTCAGCGGCGACGTCAAGCGGCGAACGGGCGGAAACCTCTACGACCGGCGCATGGAGCGCGCGTGCCGGCGCGCGGGCGTCCGGCTCCGTGTCGTGGCAGTCGCGTCGACGGCACAGGCGCGCTCCGAGATGCGGCGTCATCGGCCGCGCGTGATCGTGATCGACAGCATCGCCGTCACGGTCGCGGCGCCTCTGATCGGCTGGGCTCGGCGTGAGTTCGGCTCTCGCGTGATCGTGCTCATGCACATGCCCACACGCGCGCGCGGAACGCGCGCTCTGCTGCGCGCCGCCGATCGCGTCGTCGCGGTCGGTCCCGACCTCGCGCGCGCGCTCGCGCGTCAGGGCGTGCCTCGCTCTCGCCTCTCCGTGATCCCACCCGGATGCGACGGGATCCCGCGCGTCGCGCGCCGCCCGCGCGGAGCCCGCGACGACACGCTGCGCGTCCTCGCGGTCGCGAACTGGGCACCGGCGAAGGGCATCGCCACGCTCGTGGCCGCGTCGGCGCGGGTGCCCGGTGTCCGTCTCGATCTCGTCGGTGACCCCGGCGCGGGCGTGTACCGGGATGTTGTTCGCGCACGCATGACGTCGAACCGGCCGGGCCGCCGCGTCGTGGTGCACGGCGCGCTGGATGAACGGGCGCTCGCGCGGCGCTACGCGGAGGCGGACGTCTTCGCGCTGCCCACCGAACGCGAGGGGTACGGGATCGTGTTCGGTGAGGCGCTCGCACTCGGCCTGCCGGTCATCGCCGCGGACATCGCGCCGGTGCGCGCCATCGTCGGCGACGCAGGGTTGTTCGTTCCGCCTCGACGTGTGCGATCGCTCGCGGCCGCTCTGCGACTCATGACGGATGAATGGCTGCGGCTGCGGCTCGCGAAGAACGCGCGGGTCAGGGCGCGCGCTTTACCGCGCTGGGCGACCAGTCAAGCTGCGTTCGTTGCCCTCATCAGGCAGGAGACGCGGATAGCCGTTGCCCGCCGGTGAACGCAGCGTCTCGACGGCGGTGGGATCGACCCCCGGCATCTCCATGCCCCTTGATGTTTGATCCGAGGCCAACCCGTTTGCTTGAGGTGGCGTTCTGACGGCCGCAGATCTTCGCATGATCGTCGGAAGGTTCAAGCGCTTGCGGCGCGGCGAAAATTTGCGATTCGTAATGGATTCGGCCCTGAAGACGACCGGGGGCGATCAGCGGGCGCGCCGCCTTTGATGCGCCACAAATTCGAGCAGATCGGCCTTGGTGATGATCGAGACGGGCCGGTCGTCCGAGGCGGCGAGGAGTGCCGGCGCGCCGGACGAGAGCTCCGCGTACAGACGCTCGATGTCCTCGTTCGCCTGCACCACCGGGAAAGGCGCCTCCATGACGCGCTCGACGCGCTCGTCGACGAGCGCGGGCTCACGGAACACCCGGTCGAGCATCGTCGTCTCCTGGACGCTGCCGACGATGTCCGACACGAGCGCCGCCTCACCGTCGGCGACGACCGGGATCTGCGAGATGCCGTAGCGCTGCATCGTGTCGATGGCGGAACGCACGCTCTGCCCCTTCGACACTACGATCAGGCCGGGCGTGCCCATCCGGTCGCGCACGACATCGAGCACGGTCGCCTGGACCGGGTACCGCTCTAAGTACCCGTTCTGACGCATCCACTCATCGTTGTAGATCTTCGAGAGGTACGAACGGCCGGAGTCGGCGAAGAGCACGAGCACGAACGCATTCTCGTCGAGCTCTTTGGCGATCTCGAGCGCCGCGAACATCGCGGTGCCGGACGAGCCGCCGACGAGGATGCCCTCCTCGCGCGTGAGGCGCCGCGCGGTGAGGAACGAGTCACGGTCGGACACGCGCATCCAGCGGTCGACCAGCGTCTTGTCGAACGTGCCGGGATAGAAGTCCTCGCCGATGCCTTCGACCTTGTACGGATGGATGCCGCCGGTGTAGAGCGAGCCCTGCGGATCGGCGCCGACGATCTGGACCTTCGCGCTACGTTCCTTCAGGTAGCGCCCCGCGCCCGTCACCGTGCCGCCCGTGCCGATGCCGAGCACGAGATGCGTGATCTTCCCGTCGGTCTGCTCCCAGATCTCCGGCCCCGTCGTGTTGTAGTGCGCCTCGGGATTCATGGGGTTGTAGTACTGATTCGGCAGGAAGCCACCCGGCGTCTCCTTCGCGAGCCGCTCGGCCACCTTGTAATAGGACTCGGGCGACTCGGGCGGAACCGCGGTCGGGCACACGACGACCTCCGCGCCGAACGCTCGCAGAAGATCGCGCTTCTCCTGGCTCTGCTTGTCGGCCATGGTGCAGATGACGCGGTAGCCCTTGATCGCGGCGGCCATCGCGAGGCCCACGCCGGTGTTGCCGCTCGTCGGCTCGACGATGGTCCCGCCCGGCTTCAGCAGCCCGCGCCGTTCCGCATCCTCGATCATCCGCAGTCCGATGCGGTCTTTGATCGAGCCGCCGGGGTTGAGATGCTCGAGCTTGCCAGCGAGCGTCGGCTTCAGACCTCGCCCGATGCGTGAGAGTCGGACCAGCGGTGTGTTCCCAACGACCGCCAGGATGTCCGGGGCGAGATCCACTTCGCGTGATGTTAGGTCCTGAGGTAAGGTCGACCGGATGGCCCAGGTCGAGACCACCGACGCACTCACGCGCGAGGTGTTCGTCAGCGTGCCACCGGAGCGCGCATTCACGGCATTCGTGAATCTCGGCCGCTGGTGGCCACGTGAGTACACGTGGTCGCAGAACGTCCTCCATTACATCGGCATCGAGCCGCGGCTCGGCGGCGCGTGCTTCGAGCGCGGACCGCACAACTTCGAATGCGACTGGGGACGCGTGCTCGTGTGGGAGCCGCCCAGACGGATCGTGTTCAGCTGGCAGATCGCGTTCGACCGGACTCCTGAGCCGAATTCGGACAAGTCGAGCGAGGTCGAGGTGCGCTTCACCGAGGAGGCGCTCGGCACGCGCGTCGCACTGGAGCACCGCGCCTTCTCGCGGCACGGCGAGAAGGCGAACGCGTACCGCGCCGGCATGGACTCGCCCAGCGGGTGGCCGATGATGCTGGAGCGCTACGCGAAGTCGGTCTAGTTGGGCATGACCAAAACGTCATGCTCGCTCAAAAGATTCGGTCTTAACTAAAAGGACGATGACCGCATTGGTCGCGTTTGTCTGTCGGAATCCGAAGCATCGGGGCAGCGCCGAGAACATCTCGAACTCGATCACGATCAACCAAGGCGAGTGGGCGTTCTGTCCAACAGGCGCACTGGACCAGCATTCTTGGGAACGCACTCCCTCAACGACTGTGGACTCGCTGAGGCGTCCAGTTGTGCACGAGGAGCGCGTCGCGAGCCCGAGATAAGCCGTGATCTCCGCTTACGGGTGCCACGTACCTGTATTAGCAATAGGCATCTCGCAAGGGGGAAAAGGATGACTGAGAAGAGCCTGTACGACCGCCTTGGTGGCGTCTTCGCGATCGCCGCTGTTGTCGACCACTTCAGCGACGCGGTCGTGCAGAACCCGATCGTCGGCAAGACCTCGAAGAACCCGGCCCTACGCGAATGGCACACGAAGAACCTGGGCCGCCTACCGGGCCTCAAGTTCATGCGGACGCTGTGGGTCTGCAACGTCGCTGGTGGACCGCAGGAGTACACGGCAACCCACCCGGGTAAGACGACGGTCGGTCTTGAAGAGGCACACCGTGACCTGCGCATCGCGCCGGCGGAGTTCGATGAAGTGGCAGCGGAACTCGGGCGCACCCTGGACTTCTTCAAGATCCCCAAGCGCGAGAAGGACGAGGTCCTCGGCGCGTTTGCGGCCCACAAGAGCGAAGTCACCGAAGGCGCACGAACCGCCGGAGCACGTTAGGCCGGCGAGCGCGAGGCTCGGGTTCAGCGCTCTACGAGCATATACACGCCGACGGCGATGAGCACGATCGGCACGAAGAACGGCTGCAGCTCCGGCGGCAGGTGCAGACCGAAGATGTCGGCGATAGCGACGATCGCAAGCAGCCCGGCGGGCACGAGAAGTCCAGGGTGGTCGCTATAGAACATGAACACGATCGCGAGCGCGATCGCGAGCGACGCGAGGAAGATCGGCGAAGCCGCCTCTGACGGTAGCGGCAGCCAGGTCGGAATGACGAGACCGAGCCCGAATCCGATGAGCACCGCGGCCGGGACCATGTAGACGTACTGCCGCGTGCCGACGTACCACGCCGCGAGGAAGGCGGCGCCCAGTGCGACGAACAGATAGGCACCCGCGTTCGCGATGTTCAGGTTGAGGTAGGGCGACAGCGCCTGGAGAAGGAACGGCGCGCCGACGGCCACGAGGATCGAGCCGCCGAGGATGCCGCGTCGGACGCCCATCGGTCGCGAGGTCGCGCGCACGCTCACGTCCTTCCGCTACGGGGCCGGCAGCGCACCAGCGTCGAGCCGACGCGGAGCCTCACCCTGCAACGACTCCGCGTACTTTAGCCCGCTGCCCGTGTTGAATACGACGACGTTGTCGTCGTCGTGGATCCAGCCGTCGCGCCGCAGGCTCGCGGCCGCGGCGATCGCGCCCGCGCCCTCGGGGCACACCAGCATCCCTTCCATCGTGCCGACCAGACGCATCATGTCTCGCATCTCGTCGTCTGTGACTGCGCGCGCGATGCCCGCGCTCTCGCGCAGCGCGCGCAGGACAAGGAAATCACCGAGCGCCTTTGGCACGCGTAGACCGGCAGCGAAGGTCTGCGGATCGGGCCACGGTTGCGACTCACTCGCGCCGGCCTCGAACGCCGCGACGATCGGCGCGCAGCCGGCCGCCTGCGCCGACACGAAGCGCGGCTGGTCGTCGTGGGCGATCCAGCCGATCTCGCGCAGCTCCTCGAACCCCTTCCACATCCCGATGAGACCGACGCCGCCGCCGGTCGGATAGACGATCACGTCGGGCAGCTTCCACTCGAGCTGCTCGGCGAGCTCGAAACCCATGGTCTTCTTTCCTTCGATGCGGTACGGCTCCTTGAGCGTCGACGCGTCGTACCAGCCCCGCTCCGCGCACGCACGCTTCACCACCGCGCCGGCGTCCGCGATCGAGCCCGGCACCACATACACCTCGGCGCCGTACGACGCGGTCTCGCGCACGATGGTCTGCGGCGTCGTGTCCGGCATCACGACCACGACACGGATGCCCGCGCGTGCCCCGTACGCGGCCCAGGCTGCTCCGGCGTTGCCCGCTGTCGGGAGAGCGATGGTGCTCACGCCGAGCTCCAGCGCGCGGGTGACGCCGACCGCGGCTCCGCGCGCCTTGAACGTTCCGGTCGGGAGCAGGCCCTCGTCCTTCACGCGCAGGTTCGGGATGTCGAGCTCCTCGCCTATCCGGCGCGCGTCGAGCAGCGGTGTCATCGGCTCGCCGAGCGTCACGACGTGCGCGGGATCGTCCATCGGGAGCAGCTCGCGGTAGCGCCACATGGTCGCGGGCCGCCGTGCGAGGCTCTCACGCTGCATCGTTTCGTGGACGCGCTCGAGGTCGTAGCGGACGAGGAGCGGACCACCGTCGTTGGTACAGGTCTGCTGCAGCGTGTCGAGCTGGAAGTCCTCGCCCGCGCGCGAGCACTCGAGGTGCGTCGCGAACGACGACGTCACGCCGCGCGTTCGATCTTCGCGCCTAGCCCCCGAAGACGCGTGTCGAGCTCCTCAAAACCGCGGTCGATCTGCTCTACGTTGCTGATGACGCTCTGGCCACTGGCGCACAGCGTCGCAGCGAGGATCGCCATGCCCGCTCGGATGTCGGGGCTGCGCAGGTCCGTTCCGTAGAGCTGAGACGGACCGACGACCACGACCCGATGCGGATCGGCCAGCACCAGACGCGCGCCCATGCGGACAAGAGCGTCGACCCAGAACATGCGAGCCTCGAACATCCACTCGTGGATGAGAACGGTCCCCTCGGCCTGCGTGGCCATCGCGGTCGCGACGCTGGTGAGATCCGACGGGAACCCCGGCCAGATCTGTGGCTTTATGTGGGGGATCGCTCCGCCGATGTCCGGCTCGACGATGTAGCGATCCTTTGCGACGACGTGGATGTCTTCGCCACGGACCTCGGTCTCGACTCCCAGTTTTTGGAACACCAGCCGCGTCATGCGCATGTGCTGCGGTACGGCATTCTTGATCGTCGCGTCCCCGTGCGTCATGGCGATCGCGGCGATGAGCGAGCCGACCTCCATGTGATCGCTCGAGATCGTGTGATCGACGCCTTTGAGTCTTTCCGCACCGTCGATCGTGATCGTGTTCGTACCGATGCCGACCATCCGCGCACCCATGCGCATGAGGGCCATCCCCAGCTCCTGCACGTGCGGCTCGCTCGCTGCGTTCCGGATCACCGTCCGGCCGGGCGCGAGCACGGCGGCCATGAGCGCGTTCTCGGTCGCCGTGACCGATGTCTCATCAAGCAGGATCTCGGCGCCCTTCAGACCTGAGGTGTGAAGACCGTATCCCGTGGAGCTCACGTCGAGCTCGGCACCGAGCGTCTTCAGTGCGAGGAAATGCGTGTCATTGCGGCGCCGTCCGATGACGTCACCGCCGGGAAGCCCGAGCTTGACCTTCTTGTGGCGCGCGAGGAGCGGACCGGCGAAGAGCAATGAGGTACGGATCTCGCCCGCAAGGGACCGCGGCACCTCGGTGCTCTTCAGGCCGGCGGCCGTGATCCGGACCGTGGTCGCATCGAGCTCCTCGACCTTCGCGCCGAGCGCGCTCACGATGTCGACCATGCCGCGCACGTCGCGGATGCGCGGCACGTTGTGGAGCGTCACGGGCTCGTCGGTGAGAAGGCTTGCCGCGATGAGGGGCAATGCGGCGTTCTTGTTGCCGGCTGGGCGGATCTCTCCGCGCAGCGGCGTTCCGCCCTCGACGATGAATCGTGCCACGGCGGCCTAGCCTAGCCCGATAGCGACGGCGGGCTTGTTCTGATCGACGCCGCCGCGGAGCTCGCCGGTCTTCGGGTCGATGAGGATCGCGTTCGGTCGCGCGAACCACGCGGACATGAGCGTCTCTTCCTTCACCTCGACCTTGTGACCCAGCGCGGCAAGTCCGTCGCGGACCTCCTCCGGGATGCGCGAGTCGACGAGTAGGCCCTCGCCTTCGTCGTGCACGCGCGGACGGTTCACCGCGTCCTGCGGCCCGTCGCCGAAGTCGACGACGTTGACGATCGCCTGCGGCACCGCGCTCATGATCTTGCGGCCGCCAGGTGCGCCGACCGCGAGCAGGGGCTTGTCGTCGCGGACGATGAGCGTCGGCGATCCGGCCCAGAGGACCCGCTTCCCGGGTGCGATCGAGTTCGGGTGCCCAGGCACAGGGTCGAACCAGGTCATGCCATCAACGAGGACGATGCCGGTCCCCTTTGGCACGAAGCCCGACCCGAAGCCCTGGCCGAGCGTCTGCGTGAGCGCGACCATCGTCCGGTCCTTGTC